>CAZANS010000104.1:0-7702 GCA_964486565.1 uncultured Victivallales bacterium | reverse complement strand
CCTCGCATCCAAAATGGCAGGCCGCGCGGCCACGGGGAGTTTTGAAATTGGCTCAGAAGAATTTTTGAGATTTAACCCTTCTGGTTGCGATCAGGCTCTTGGGAGGATTTTTGATATGGCAGCGGCTGGTTCCGCCGCGGGTGATGCGGGGGCTTGGGCGCCGCCGCGCATCGCCATGATGACTATGGCGAAAGCCATGACGAAAATCGCGACTGTCTCGATAATCCCCAGGATCATCAGGTAGTTGGTGAAGCCTTTCTCGGTGTCGGCGAATGCGTCGCAGGCGCCTGCGGCGGCGTTGCCTTGCATCCATGCAGAGACACCCATTGATATTCCGCTGAAGATGCCTAGCATCAGGATGAATGGCCACTGTTCTGGTCGCTGGAATGCGTTCAATGCCATGAACATTATGACCATGCCGTAGATGGTCTGGGACAGAGGAGCGCCGGAAAGCACGACGAGCTGGAAGGGAGCCTGTTTGTTCTGTGCATAGCACTTCTTCCATGCGCCCACGGCGGCACACCCTGCCGATCCGGTTCCGAGCGCCGAGCCGATCCCGGCAAACGCTATCGCAGAAAATGCCCCCGCATAACCCAAAGAATTCATCAGTATATCGTCCATGTCGCCTACCTGCATTTATTTGATTTTATCATCACACAAAACGAGTAATCTGCACCTCGTTCGGCGAAAATCAAGCCGCCTTTGGGCAAAGTGCGTAAAAACTGGGTTTGGATTTGCCCGACGGAGGAGTTCCGGCCGTTGGCTGGCGATCCATTGGACATGCTATTTCTGGTCGGATTCTGTGCGTGCACGCGGAGTTTTGAAATTGGCTCTGGTGTCTCAATTTATTGGCGTGATTTTGTCCACCCATGAGGCCTTGATATCGCCTGTGCTGCAGTGTCCTATTGGGACTTGTATGATTTTCGGGATTCCTGGGAGCATGTCGAAGTAGGCGTCGTCGGGATTTGAGTCGTCCGGGAGCATCAGGTGAACGGCGTGTGTGTAGGAGGGCGCGATGAGGGTTACTTCGAAGGAATCCGCTTGCTCCTGCACGGAATCTATGCGCACGGACCCGGGGGGCAGGTCCATGTCGCGGAAGCGGCAATGGCGCCATGACGCGTGGTTCAGCCCGTACTCTGGCAAGGGGAGAGCCACAAGCGTTCCGGCGTCGAGGGATTCTGCGTCTGGCACCGGGAGCCTCGCGGCGACGGCCTTTTGTCGCGGGGGGACCTGGATTGAAACCTCTTGGAGCCCCAGGGCTTTTTCGCCCTTGTATCCGAGGTAGCCGATTCGGCATGGGCAAGCCAAGGGGGTGTCGCTGTCGTTGAGAGCGATCAGCAGGACTTCCTCCGGATGCCCTCCGAATACCTGGCCGCCTCGGCGCCACACCAGCCTCCGGGGTGCCAAGCAACGCTTGACGTTGTAGTAGGATATCTTGCGGCGCAGGTAGTAGTCAACAATAGTCCAGCCGTTCTCGCCCCAGGTGTCGTTGTACATCCAGAAAACTGCACCTTCGGTATGGAGGTTTGCCCGCTGGCTCTCGAGGCTGTATCCAAGGTTCAATCCCTGGCAGAGTCCGCCGAGGAGGATGTAGCGTTCGAGCGGCATGGGGGATGTCTCGCCGTAGTGCTCGAGGATGCTGTGGGCCACCCTCGGCTGGTCATAGAAGGTGTTTGTGTGCTGCCTGGCGACTTCTCCCGCGAGTTCGGCGGTGTCGCACCCCATATATTGCCGCGTGGATGTGATGCAGGCAGGGCCGCCATAGCCGTACTCGCTGTTGAATATCGGCACCTCGTTCTGGTCCCAGTATTCCGGCCATGACCAGAACGCAGGGTCGGGGCGCATGACAATCCAGTGGTGGGCATCCCCCTCTCTGGGGTCATGGACTGTGGTCGCCCCGCCATACGGGCTGGTGGGGCGATAGGGGATGTCGGGGCATAAGAGGGCGCACAGTCGCGGTATCGTGCGGTGATAGAGCACCCAGCCCGGGTCTTGTATCTCCGTGCCCGGCCTGAGCCATTCGTGGAACTGCCCGACCTCGTTGTTCCCGCATAAAAGCAGTATGCTTGCGTGGTTGCGCAGGCGCCGTATCTGAAAATCCACCTCGCGCTTGAATTCATGCTCGAACCACGGTTCGTCGGCGGGCAGGAACGCGCATGCCGACATGAAATCGTGCCATAACATTATTCCGCGGCGGTCGCAGGCATCGTAGAACTCGTCGAGCTCGTAGCGCCCCCCTCCCCATACCCTAAGCAGGTTGAAGTTGGCCTCGGCGGCCTCGTCAACGAGCTTGCGCAGTTTGTCCACCGATACACGTCCGTAGAGGCTGTCCGGCGGTATCCAATTGCCTCCCTTGATAAATATCGGCACGCCGTTGATCTCGAAACAGAATTTCCCCGGCTCGTCCACCATCCGGACAGTGCGTACGCCGTAGTCGAAATACTTTTCCGCTTTCGAGCCGTCTGCACAGCACGCCTCGACCTTGACACCGTAAAGATGCTGTTCGCCGCTGCCGTTGGGCCACCACAGCCGCGCCGAAGGCAACTGCAGGGTCAAATCAAAATAGTTCAAGCCTCCGTTGACCGGGATTTCTTGTTTCTCGGCGCGGAATTCGCAACCGTCGGCATCGGTCAAAGTGATCCATACATCCCCGCGGGTGGAGGTTGTCGCCGCAAGGCGTTCTATCTCCACACGGCATCCGACGCTGGCGGAATTTCCGGAAAGAGCTGTGCTCATCGCCACGTCGCCGATGGAAAGGGATCCGCGTGCTGCGAGAAAGGTCTTGCCAGTAATGCCGCATGTCGGCAGTGGCGGACCCCAGTCCCAACCCCAGACGTATGCCGGCTTGCGCAGCCATATCCTGCCTGGGAACCCGCGTTCGGGGTATCCGCGATTGGCCTCGGTGGGCACCGTGGAGGCGAGTTCCCCTGCAAGTTTATCTGGAGAAACCCTTTCCCCCCCGGTAGTCAGCCTGACAAGTATCTCGTTGCAGTCGTCAAAACGCAACAGTTTCCTGACATCACGACTGAAAGGGTAGAAAGAAGAGGCGTGGTGCCCCAGATGGATACCGTTAAACCAGATGTCCGCATGGATGTCAAGGCCGTCCAGCGACAGCTCGACCTCGGCGGCATCTGCGAATTCCGCAGGGACTTCCAGTCTTCGTCGCCACCACCACGAGCGTTCTGTGACGAACCCGAACTGCTGGAAATTCAGCCCCGTCAGCGGCTCCGGCAGACGGCCTGCGGCGACAAGGGCGTCGTTCACATCCCCCGGCGCAACAGCCTTGAGCGATGTCTTCGCAGAACTGACGGATGCACAGGCCTCAGTCCCGTCCGAAAGCGGCCTCTCGATCAGGTCCCAACCCCCCGAAATATTTACCATGTCGTTCATGAAAACCCTCCAGGCACAATGACCCACACAGCCTCGCCGCCAAAGTCAAAAGGTATCATCTCAGTATGTGCTTGCAAATACCAATTGCGAATTATTTCCTCGGCGGCTTGGATAAAACAACGGAGGGTGCTATATTCAACCTGTTCGAGGCATTGTCTTGTCGTCATGAGAAGATAACTAACAGGGCTCGCGGGTAAAAATACATGACATTGTGGAAAGAGTTCGGAAAGGGGCTGTGGAAGGAGAATCCGGTATTGGTACTTCTTCTCGGGATGTGCCCTACTCTGGCGGTCACATCCAACGCGGTCAACGGGCTGGGGATGGGCATGGCTACGGTTTTCGTGCTCCTGGGCAGCAACGCCGTGATCTCGATCGTCAGGAACATCGTGCCCAAGAAGATAAGGATCCCCTGCTACATAGTCGTGATCGCCACCTTTGTCACCGTCGTTGATCTTTTCATGCAGGCCTACGCGCCGCCGGCATTGAACGCCGCGCTGGGCATATTCATACCTCTTATCGTTGTGAACTGCATTGTCCTTGGCCGCGCAGAGGCATTCGCCTCGAAGAACACGCTTGTCAAGTCCCTGGCCGACGGTCTCGGGATGGGCCTCGGGTTCACCTTGGCGCTTGTCGCGCTCGGGGGCACAAGGGAATTCCTCTCGGCGGGGACTCTGTTCTCGCTCAAGGTGATCACCCCATGGACAACCTCGTTCATGCTGCCCAGCTCCTCCCCCGGGGCATTCATCATACTCGGGCTGTTCCTGGCGGGCATGAACTGGCTGAACATCAGGAAGGCGGCGGCAAAAGGCGAGACCTATACCCCCCCGGCCGGCCTGGACTGCAGGCACTGCAGGATATGCGATATCGGCAAGGTCGCCGAGGTCGGCGACACAGTGGAAGCCAGTAAGATTCAGGATTGAAACACAAGAATTTCGCCTCTTGACGCTGCGGGATCCATAAACATTGCTGCTTCACTTAAAGGTTAATCTCAGGAGATAAAATGAGAAAAACAACATTGTCGCCTCTTGCTCTGCTCCTCGTGGTGCTGCTTTCATCCTGCGCCATGCTTCCTCCCGAGAGGCCGGACATCATTGTCCAGAACTCAACCATCTCAGCGCTGTCGGCGGGTGTCTATGATGGCTATACGACGTTCGGGACGCTCAGGAGGTACGGGGATTTCGGCATCGGCACGTTCGACAGGCTCGACGGGGAGATGATCGCTGTCGAAGGCAATTTCTACCAGATCAGGGACAACGGCCTTGCCTACCCGGTAAGCGATTCAATGAAAACCCCTTTCGCGGCAGTGACGTTCTTCTCCCCCGAAATCAAGCTTAATCTGCCAAAAGGCCTGTCGTACAACGAGCTGAGGGATAGGCAGTCCTACTACATTGACTCGCCCAACATGTTCTATGCCATTAAAATACAAGGTGCGTTCTCTTCGCTCAAGGTAAGGAGTGTGCCAGCTCAGGATCCGCCTTTCCGCAGGCTTGACCACGTTCTGGCCACGGAACAGAAGGTCTATGAGTTCTCCTTGGTGAAGGGGACCATGGTTGGATTTTTCTGTCCGCAGTACGCCAGCGGGATAAATGCCCCTGGCTTTCATTTCCACTTCATCACCGACGAGAGGAATGCCGGGGGGCATGTCCTGGACTTCGTCGTCGAGGAGGCGGTCATGGAGATGGACGAGAAGGCTGATATCTTCCTTTCGCTCCCATTGAGCAACGCCTTCAGAAAATCAAAACTGTAGCTTTGAAAACACAGTTTCGGTGCTAGATTAGGCTCTGTCAGGGTTGCGGCGGATACGTAGCCCGGGTTATATTTTGCGGTCAATCAAAAATTCACATGGAGTCTGCCATGAGGTATAAAATTTATCTTCCATTGCTTGCGGCTGTGGCGTGTGCGAAGTTCGCAGGTTGCGCCACTGTCCAGTACGACGGGCCGGTATTCGAGCCGACAGAGAAGGTGATTGTGTACTACGACAGCACGCGGATACAAAGGAAGTACGAAGTGATGGGCACTGCGACGGCCAGTACCTGGTACTCCTACCGTGGTGACATATTGAGGGCATCTTTGCTTAAGAAGGCGAGAGCCAGCGGCGCGGACGCGGTGCTGATCCAGTCGGTGCATGAGAAGATCGGATCCCCGGCGAGGGTGAACGGAGAAAATCCCGTGGACGGCGGCAAGCTAGCAGGCGACAGCCCAGGCGTTGTGCCTCGGGAGTCCCAGAACGTCGCAAATCAGCAGACCACTGTATCGGTGAAGACATCCATGATCGTCGCCGACTTCCTGAAGTTCAAGGATTGATATTCCCGCCGGTGTTGATATTTGCCGGCAAATGCGGAAGCAGCATGCGTAAGCAAAAGGATACTTCAAAAAACCGAACCAGCCCCGAGATAGAGTATTTCCCTCTTGGTGGCAGACGTATCCCCGAAAGCCGATTCAGCGCCCGGGAACTCAGGGCTTTGCGTATTGTCAACAACAAGGTTGCGTCGAGCGAATCGCTTGACGATGTGATGAACTCCCTTTTCGATTGCATTTTGAAGGTCAATCCGAAGTGCGACAGGCTGGGGCTTTCTCTTCTCGTGGAGGACTCCCGTAGCGCCACGGCCCGCTGGACCAGGGCGGAGTACGAGCCGGTGTTGCTCAAGGGAGGGTACACCGAGGATATCCATGGGACATCGCTGGAGAAGCTTGTGCAGGGCAACAAGGTCAGGATAATCAACGACCTGCCGGCATATCTTCAGAAGCATCCCTCCAGCCGATCATCCAAGATTCTCGTGAAGGAAGGGGTGTGTTCAAACCTCACCGTGCCTCTGAAGGTCGAGCAAAGGGTTGTCGGCTTGCTCTTCATGAGTTCGAGAGCGACGCGCTCGTTTTCTAGAAAGCATGCGCTATTCGCACTGGCTACTGCGGAAAGGGTGAGCCAGATCATTGAGAAGGCCGCGTTGATCGAGCAGCTCATCGAGGCAAGCAGCTCATATTCCGAGATGCTAGGCTTTGTAAGCCACGAGCTGAAGAGTCCCGTGGCATCGATTGTCACCGACGCGAATCTTCTTCTCGAAGGCTATCTGGGCGATATGGACACGAAGCAGAAGGAGAAGATCGCCAAGATGGTCGTCAAGGCGGAATATCTGCTGTCCTTGGTGAAGGACTATCTAGACCTGGCAAGGCTTGAGGGGCCGGGGCTCAAGGCAGAACTGAAGGACGATGTCAAATTCATCGAGGATGTCGTCGAGCCGTGCATCGAGATACTTATGCCACAGATAGAGGAAAAGTCCATCAGACTGGAGAAGGACTATCCCAAGGCCCCCCTATCTGTCCGTTGCGACCCTTCCCTGATGAAGACCGCTGTGATCAACTTCATCGGGAACGCTGTCAAGTACGGCATCAAGGGAGGCGAGGTGAGCGTCAAGGCCGAGAGGATCCGAGGGAGCTTGTCGTTCTCTGTGTGGAACGAGGGTCCCGGCTTTCCTCCCGAAGGGCGCGAGAAGCTGTTCAAGAGGTTCTCCCGCATCCGCTCGGAGGAGCTGATGAAGCAAAAAGGCACCGGGGTGGGGCTCTACAGCACAAGAAGAATCATACAGCTCCACAAGGGCAAGGTTGATGCGCGTTCGGAGCAGGGCAGATGGGCGGAGTTCTCATTCTCCATACCCACACCTGCAAGTAAATAGCAGATATCAAAAGCAACAAAGGAAAAGGAGTCGGCAATGAAGAAGGAAAACCACTACATCTACGGGGTCCATGTGACCGAACGCCTGAAGAGCGCTGTTGACGTGCAGAAAATCCTCACTGAGTTCGGCTCTCTGATCAAGACCCGTCTGGGACTGCACGAGCTGAACGGAAAGTCCGACTCTCCAAACGGGCTGCTGATCCTCGAACTCGAGGGCGACGATAAAAAAATCAAACAAATGGCAGCAAAGCTCAAGAAAATACAGGGCATTGATGTCAAAGGCATGATCTTCGACCACAAAAGCTGATCCGGCAACGCCTCGTCACAGAGCCAATTTCAAAACTACCCGTGGCCGCTACAATGCCCACTATGGCAAAAAAGGCCGTTTTCTGGACCCGTGACTCAAGGAAGTCAATCATTTTTGGGCTGGTCAAGCCACTCTCCAGCCTCAAAAACATGTAAAAATCGCGAATAACTGTAGAAGATGAGTTAGGATCATTGCCGCCGAGCGCACCGCGAAATGGCGACCGGACTTCCATCCGGACATCTGCCTGCTGCGCAAAACCCGCTACTGGACACACGGGATGATCATCCTAAATAAAGCAGTTGCCGCAGTGTGCCGTGGATCTATTCTTATTTTGA
>CAZANS010000103.1:0-7721 GCA_964486565.1 uncultured Victivallales bacterium | reverse complement strand
CAGCTTCAAAACTCCGCGTGAACCGCTTTGGGAGCGCAGGCGGGGCAGACGGTGCGACGAAATGGCAAGCCGCGCGGCCACGGGGAGTTTTGAAATTGCCTCTATATAATGACACCGTCAAAAGACACCGCCACCAAATGGACCGCCAGGATCTTCAACCCATCTGATTCAAATCAAGAATGCACTGCGGCTCTGCCAGCTCTGAACACCAGAAAAAAAATTCGCCTCAAACCATTCCTTCTAATGGAGCTGCCAATTGCGTTTCACGCCTGAACGCCGGGAATATGACCGGCCTGCCACCTTCATTTTCGGCTTGACAATATTTTTCACCTGCTGTAAAGTGTTATGAGGCAGGCGGAAGGTCTGCCGTTTTTTTCGGTTGTGGTTGTATTCTAAAGGACTGTGAAGGATATGGAGACATCAAGGTTTTCCAGCATGTCGTCGGCTTGGTTTTTGCTTGCCGCGTTCTTGTCATTATTTTCCACGGCCCATGCCGGAGGGGATGCCATACGCCCTTCCGCGGGTGTATCCGTGACATCAATCCTTCTGGTCATGGCGATTGTCGGTAGTGTGCTGCTGACTTTTGTGTTCCTTCTGCTGCTATTCCTCAAATGGCGGAACAGCGGGATGTTTGCGAAGTTCACACTGGGGTGTCTGTCGCTCGGAAGTATGGCGGGAGCCTTTTTGTTCACTATCATTTTTCTTTTTTCCTCGTTAGGTGGTGGAGGTTCAGGCGGCGGAGATACGGGAGCGGGCAGGCAGGTGCCCGTGCCCCAGATCGGGGCAAACGTGTTGCATGAGCAAGGCGCAGCATTGTACAGCGAGGCGGTTTTCGAGGCCGACTTGGACAAGCTGTTTGACGCTATAGGCTATCTGGAGGAGGCCTTGGCCGCCGCGCCGGAGGACAGAGCGATAATGGCTGACCTTGCCGATGCCTATGTCGAGACAGGTCATCCGGCGCTTACCGCGCTGGCGCTGGAGTTCTACGAGTCCTTGCTCGAATCCTTCACGGACGACCCATTGCTTGCAAGGATGATTCTTGGATACCAGCAGCTCGGGAACTACGATGCCGCCCTGGCGCTGGCGGAGAAACGCCTCGTGGTCTGCGGCAGCGGGTCGAGGATGCCGGCAGCCTTGCAGGTGAGCATGAACTCGATCCTCGCAGGCCGCCCAGACCAAGGCCTTGCCGCATTGTCCGAAGATATACGCAGACGCGGAGCAAACAATTCAATCGAACTTATGAAGGCCGCCCTCGAGCAGGCGCGCGGCGACAACAACGCCGCACTCAAGGTGCTGGATGCCGTCTCAAAACAAAGCGACCTGGACCCCGCCACACAAAACTACATCGCAAGATTCAGGAGAAGCTTGTCAGAATGAAAACCACAGTCACAATACTCTCAAGACCCCACGGTGAATTTGCGAGATTCGCACTTGCCGTGCTGTTTATTGTCTCAGTGCACCAATTCCTATTTGTCGCCGAGGCCGGAAATGATGACGACTCCATCAAATTTGATCTCAGGCGTGCGGAACGCCTTGAGAATGTGCCGAAAGCTTTTGATGACAACCTGTCTTCAGGTAAAGTTGTCGATCTTATTGTCCAGAACAAACAGAAAGACAACGCCGATGTAATAAAGAGGCTCGAGGGCGAAAGGAAAAATGCAAAAAGGAACTCCGACGAGTTGAAAAGGCAGCTCAAGGCGATGCATGCCGACCCTGAGCGGCGGAAAAGAATCACCGGCTCGGATGCACCTGTAAAGCACTCGACAAAAGCATACGCCGAGGACCGCCTTCGCCAAAGCAGGGCCGCCCAGGCGACGGCAGAGAAGAACCTAGCGTCCGCCAGGCAACAACGAAACGACACACAAGCAAGACAGCAAGCATACAACAGGGCATCCAAAGCTGCAGGCCTGGCGGGAAGGGCTATCTCGGTCTATGATGCATATAAAAAATCCCACGTCGAGGACGATGCCGGGAATAAGGTATTCTCCGTGACCCGTTTCGGTGTCAACGCTTTCAAAAACCTCTCTGGGATAGCCGGATTGGAGTCAGCATACACGAACGCCAGCGAGGTAAAGGAGCGCGAGTTCCTAATGGCACTGGACAAATACGAGAAGGCCGGGATGGACATAACCAACCCCGATGTCATCACCTTGGCGCTGATGGACGCCACGGAAAAGGCGTTGCTTGTGGGGGCATACGAGGGGGCGAAGTGCATCCCTTTGGTAGGCGACGCAATAAACGTGTACGAGATATCTGAGTCGAGCATTGGGCTGGTCTACGACACGCTGCAGTCTCAGAGGATGCGTGAGGAAGGGACGGCCGAAAGGAAGGAGCAGGCACTGGACTCGATCCCGCGACTACAGGCCATGCTGAAGGACATGCAGGCCGGCAGGGAGCTTTTCGACACGCAGCGCACCGCAGCACTCGAGGTGCTAAAAGAGTACAGGAAGCTCAAGAACAGCTATTTGGAGGTAGATAACAGGGCCGACGGCCGCACAGACAAGCTCAAGGCATTCAACGAGCTTGACAAGGCCTGCGAGGCCGCCTCGCAGATCACGGACGAAAATTATCTCAATATACTCACCAGAACATCCCGGCAGTACGACCAGGCGGTAAAGTCTAGCATCACCCTTGCCGGCAACACCCTAGCATCCTATCGAGATGGCAGTGCCGATGGCGCAACACTCCAGAAGACAAAAAACGAGCTGCAGGAGATGACAAAGGCTCTCGAGACCTGCAAGGTCGAATGCGACAAGGCGCTCGGCGTGCTGGACATGCTTGCCGAGGGGGGCGGCCTGGTCGACAAGCACGCCTCGCAATTGATCGCCGCCGCCACCGAGGATGCCCGGCTATACGAGCAGCTCGCCGACAAGGCCGCCGACATGGCCGAGTCATACGCCTCGATGGTTGCAAGATGCGAGAGGATCATCGGGACACAGCAGCAAATAAAACCCGTCTTCGAGAAGGCCTTCGACTACTTCTCCTTCCGTGTGCCCGACGACGCATCATCCAAAAAGATGATAAATATCAAGAACGACTTCATCTCCGCCACGGTAAAACAGTACGAGCTGGACGAATTGAGAAAGATATTCCCCCAGTTGGCGGAGGATCTCAAGTCGAGCGAGAGGCCGCTTCCAGTGGCCGAGGGCATCAGCGAGAAGTCAGCCCAGACCATCAACAAGGGCGCAAAAATCAGACCCGGCATAGCGGAGTTGTCACGTTCGCTCGAATCAAGAATCCGGGAGGCTAAAAACATGCTCGCCAGGCTCGAATCCCCCGGGCAACCACAACTGCAGGCCGAGGACACAAGACAAAAGGAAGAAGAGGAAAAGCGGAGGCGACAGGCCGAGGTCGAAAGGGCAAGACGCGCCCGCGAGCAAGCAAATCGCGAGGCCGAGCAGGAAAAAGCCAGGCGCGAGGCCGAACTAGAGCGTTTCAGACGCGCCCAGGAACAGGCCAGGCGCGAGCAGAGCTCCGATTCAGGCACCATGTCCGGCGGCGACATAAAAGTCGTCAAGCCGGCACCCCAAAAACAGCAACAGCCAGCACAGCAGCCTCAAGGCGACATCGAGTGGAAGATCGAGTACTACAGCCCTGGCAAAGTAAGGGTCAAGGTTCCCTTCTCGAGGAAAAGCGGCAAAATGCACGGCACCTCAACAAGCTACTACTCGACCGGTCAGGTTGAGGAGACCTTAACATACACACATGGAGATCTCAACGGGCCACATTTCAGATATCATTCCAACGGCAACAAGATGACACAGACGCAGTACGTCAACGGCAAGGAGAACGGCTCTCGCCTATCCTACCACGAGAACGGGCAGCTCTACATGGACTATGCCGTGGTCAACGGGGATTTCCACGGTGCTTTCAAGGTGTACTTCCCTAACGGCAAGCTGCAGAACGACGGCGTGATGGACAGGGGCAACCGCGACTGGATCAAGGTATACAACCAGAACGGCGACCTCATCGGCGAATACCGCAGAGAATGGGGTAACTGATCAGGGTGTCGCAGGTAAGGCCTTGAGCAGCTTCTCCGCCAGCGCGGACTGATCCTTGAAGAAGACAAACCTGACTTTAGAGGACTTGGAGTCGGGATTCTGGTATCTCACCTCAAGGATGTCAAGGAAAAGCCTGCGCTGCAGCCTGGCACCCGTGATGCTCGAGAAAGGAAGCTCCCACTTCCGCGAGCTGAACCATCGCCTGCAGAGGAAAACCAAGTTCTCCCCGCCGATCAACACAAAACCCCTCTTGCCAGAAACCCCCTTTATCCCCGAGGATGAGCATGATATGACCGATTCCGGATCCGCCAGGTTGGCGATATCCTTGAGATTGTCAGGCAGCACATCAAACTCTTCCCGGAGGGAAAACCAGCTCCGAAAACTCGCGAACACCGCCTTGAACAAAACAAATATCCATTTCAGCATCCTGGGGACAAGGAAGAACAATAACACGGCGACCACCAGAGCGATGATTCCGGTAACAAATGGGTGGACAAGCGCCATGATGACAAAGAAGAAAACCATGATGTCCTCCGCGATGCTGACGCAGGCATTTGAGACAGTCTCCGCTGGACTGACCACGTTCAGGATCGCGCGCGAGCCAGCCTTGATCGAGTGGCTCTCCAACGCGACCCCGCCGCACAGCAGCGCCCCGGCAAGCGAGAGCGCCGGGTCAAGCTCGCCGAAGGCCGCCAAGCCCATCAACCCCGCTCCAACAGGACGGATAAACGTGGATATCAAATCCCAGGCGTTATCGAAAAACTCAAACTTGTCAACAACAAACTCAGCGACATACATGACAACGGCAACAGTGATCAGCAGCCAGTTGTCAAACACCTGCAATGTCTGGGGCATGCCGTCAACCAAACCGAACTTCGCGCTTATGCTCACCACCGCCACAGTGGCGTAAAGATTCACTCCCGCCATCAAAGACACCGGAAGCATGGTCATCAACAAATGTAAGCCTTCCATCATAGTAAAACCCCGTGAAAATCGGCCATTCAAAAACTGTCACATAATATAAGATATACCCTCGATGCCTGATTTCCAACAGGCTGGCAAATCAACAGTATGATTTGGGGGAAACGTTAGCCCAAGTTTCGCACTAAAAAAAATGGAAATATTTTTTGAGTTCAAAATCTCAAACACCTAATTATCCATGATTTGTAAGTCGTTGATTATCAACGATTGGATTTTTTGCCTTGGCTTTGTAGTGCCAGCCGACCACTTAAGTCGTTGATTGTCAACATGTCTTTTTTTAGGTGCGAAAGATGGGTTAGGGACGGAGTATTCTCCACTCCATGAGGGCGCAGACTGAAGTCTGTACTCCAAAATGACCTCGACATATCCGAATGGTTGCCCGCTTTGGAGTCCACGATTCATCGTGTCTTCTTCTGAGGTTGGTTGCTGGTTTCCCTGAAACCTGAACACTGAAACCTGCCTTAGGGGCTCGGCGCAGCCCCCCCCGCTTACCTCACTTTTCCTCCACTAGTAGCTCGAGCGCGAAGATGGTCCCTGCCTCGGAGCCTATGATTATCTTGCCTTCGGCCATTGCGGGAGATGCGGAGATAGCCTCCCCGGTGTCGTAGGAGGCGATTTTCTTGCCGTCCTGCATGTCCATGGCGTGGACTCTGCCGTCTTTGGATGCGAATATCGCGATTCTTCCTTCTGCTACGATTGCGGAGGTGTCTATCTCGCCGGTTGAGCGGGATTTCCATTTGAGTTTTCCGTCATCGAGTGCGATGGCGTAAATGAAGGCGTTCCTCGACCCGATGACAACGGTATTGCCTGAGATTGCCGGTGAAGAAAGGAAAAGAGGGTCTTCTTCGGGATCCTCGAAGCTCCAGAGCTTGCTGAAATCGGCAGTGGAGAAGCAGATCACCGAACCGGAGTATGTAGGGGCCACGACGTAGTTGTTTGAGACTGCTGGCGATGAAGGCAGGTATGATCCCACATCGGCAGAGAAAATCTCCCTGCCGCTCTCGAGATCAAGAACTCGAAGATAGGAGTCGCAGCCGCCGAAATAGATTTTCCCCGAATGAACAGCGGGTGTTCCGTTGATGTAGTTCCCAGTAGTGTATTCCCAAATCTTCTCGCCCGACCTGGAGTGAATGCAGTACAGCTTGCCGTTGTAGCACCCGAAAAGAACTGCCCGACTGCCGTCTGCGAGATTCGCAAAATTCACGCCACCGGCGATGCGCCCCTCGGTGTCAATGCGCCACAACTTATTTCCGGTTTTGGAGTCCAGCGCGAAGAACCTCCCCTCCCCTGTCCCGAAGAACAAACTTTCGCCGTCTATCGCGGCAGAGCCCTCGACGGACGAGGCGGCATCGAAGAACCACAGCAATGAACCATCGTCGAGTGAGATGGCATACATCTTTGACTCCGCCGACCCGACAAACAAACTTTTTTCTGCGACAACCGGAGTGCCAGTGACTGACCCGGAGGCGGCAAAAGTCCATACAAGCCCCATGCTGGCAGATATATTCGTGACCAACTCATCACGCGCCGCAGAATCACCATCAGTCAAAGCCGGCGATCCCGTGAGGGCCTGGTTTCCCCTGGCTATCACCCATTCACTGTTGAGGATGACAGGCTTCGTCGGTGTTCGGGACTTGCCGGGAGCGTCATTTCCGGAATCACCCGAGCAGCCTGCAAGGAATCCAAGACACAAGATCAAAACATATCTTCGCGAAAATACTGGCATCGTAAATATCTCCATGCATCAAATCTAACGCCGCAAGCGAGGGATTTCAAGCTCCCGGGCATCAGGACGTCGTAATGGCGGGGCTTTCACGGAAAACAAGCCTAGTCTCAAGCACTGTCGAAAGGACTTTGGACTGGGGTTTTGAAATCCTGCCGCAATAGTGCACCCACGCACCCCCGAAACGCGAGGCAAGCCTGCGAGAATAGGGCATAGCGAACTCATCCATGATGTCCGGCCCGACGATCGCCGTGGTGTCCTCGCAGATCCTTATACCTGCACTCTCAGTGTAAAGGCTGCATGAATGGAACATCGACTCGGCAGCAAACCTACGATATCATACTTTTACCGAGTGGGCTGTGGATGGCAGGCTGGCCGCCATCCCGGGGTTGCGTGAAAGTATCGGTGTGCAGGCGGGGGGAATAGTACTGCGTCCCGTTGCGCTTTTAGGTTGATTGATCGCCTGTTGCTCTATTGACTCAGGCCGTTTAAGGGTGTAGATTATGCATAGATATTATAGGAGATGACATGGCGCGGCCATTTTGCAAGAGGATAGTCGAATCTTCCCCCGTGGCGAGCTATTTCAAGCCTGCCGGCATACCTATGCGCATGCTAGAGGAGGCCAGCCTGACGCTCGACGAGTTCGAGTCCCTCCGCCTAGCCGACCTCGAGTGCATGTACCAGGAGGAGGCTGCCAAGAAGATGGGGGTATCACGCCCCACATTTTCGCGCATCGTGGCTTCCGCGAGGAAAAAAATCGCCGACGCGCTGGTCAACGGGAAGGCTCTGAGGATCGAGGGAGGCCATGTACATGAATGCGGCTCCACCCCACTGGAAGCCAATCCCAACGATGCCGGCAGAGGCCGGGGACACGGGCAAGGACGCGGTTACAGGCACAAGGGGCGGGGACACTGATTGACGATTGCCGACCACTGATTACTGATTTTCCTGCCGCCATTCCACATAACGGTATTTTAAGAAGGCCAGTGATTCCGATATGACGAGGATGTCCGAGG
>CAZANS010000102.1:0-7818 GCA_964486565.1 uncultured Victivallales bacterium | reverse complement strand
GAAACTCAGGTGTCATGGAGTATAGGGCAAGTCACCAAAAAAATACTCCGTCCCTATTCATCTCGTAACGAAGGGCATATTTATCGAATACCTGCTTGACATTTTCATCCCGGATAATATGCTGACTTTGTCCGGTGAAGCGGCGACTGGCTCTGCTGAGAAGCAACCAATCAAGGAATAGCCGGGCAGGTAGACCGACAGGAAGGGGAGTTCATCCTCCCCGACCGGTCTTTTTCTGTCGGGATGCCTAAAATGCCTTGAAAATCTCGGTGTTTGGGGCAGAGCCCCAAGCTGTGACGACGGAATTATGACGAATGAAATGAACTCGAAAAGTCAGGTTTCCAAATAGAGACGCGACCAAGTTTTTGACGGTCCAAACTTGAACTTTGGTTCCATCGCAGGTAAGATCTCTCTATGGAGCCAATTGCAGGACTCTCGGCGATTGTGCGGGGAATCGGAACTGCCGCGACTCCCGACCCCACCGGTAAGTTCGTAGTGGCAGAATACAGCAACAGGAGGCCTATATCCGTCGGGAAGGCGAGGATTTCAAGAAAGAAGGTGGCTTACGGGAGAAAATGGGCGAGGCGAGGCGTGAGGCGCGCGCGCAGAGCGACGGCAACACTGAGGAGCAGCCCCCAATCTGCGACACCTGTGGCTCGCCGATGCGCAAGAACCACCGGAAGAAAGACAACGCACCGTCCTGGGGCTGCACCAACTACCCGGGATGCCGGGAAACAAAACTATTTCAAGCAGGACCAGCGTAAGGGCGTCAACCCCGGAGGACTTTTTGATGCGGAGTATTGGCAACATAGCGATTTCGGCTTCGGCGGGCACTGGCAAGACCTATGCTCTGGCGGTGAGGTACATCCAGCTTTTGTCGGCTGGGCATCCGCCTGAGAGCATTGCGGCGATGACTTTCACGGTGAAGGCGGCCGGGGAGATACTCGAGCGGATTATCATTCTTTTGTGCACATGGATAGCCGACCCGGCGAGGTACGAGTCGGAGAGGGGCGGGCATTCCTTGGACGGACTGGAGCACTCGAGGCTGCCCGTGCTGCTGCGCGATGTGCTGCTGAGGATACACAAGCTCAGGATCGGGACTCTGGACTCCTTCTTCGCCGGGGTAGTGAAGGCCTTCCCTTTCGAGCTTGGCTTGAACGGGGATTTCCAGATCATGGATAGCGCTGCGGAGTCGGACATGAAGGATTCGGTGCTGCGCGGCATACTCTGCGGATGCAAAAATGAAAGCCAGTTGAGGGATTTCCTTTTCGACTTCAAGCGCGCGACCTATGGGGCCGAGGTGAAAAGCGTTGGATGGCAGCTCAGAAGCTACGTTGACGAGTGCCACGGGGTCTATATGCAGGCCTGCGACGAGGCCTTGTGGAAGGGGATGCGCAGTGTCTGGGGGGGGTATCCTGCGGGTTTGGAGACGGCATCGGGCGGTGATGAAGCCTGCCGGAGGGTGCTTGAGCTGTTGTCCGCCTTGGAGACCGGGCCAGAGCAGATCGAGGCGCTCTGCAAGTTTGTCAACGATGCCGCCGAGGGTGAAGGGCAGCTCGGGAAGGAGTCCAACGGGATATTCGAGAAGCTTCTCGACCGCCTCGACGACATCAGGCAAGGCGAGGCGAAGATCAGCGTCAACAGGAAACAGGTGAAGCTCGACTGCACACTCTGCTCTGCCCTCGACGAGTTTCTGCGACACTACATAAGGGAAAAGCTAAGGCAGCTCAGCGAGAGGACTGAGGGGCTCTTCTGTATCCTGAGAAGATACGACGATGCCTACGAGAGGACAGTCAGGACGGAGGGTCTGTTCACCTTTGCCGACGTGCTGATGCGCCTATCGAGGGACACCACCGCTTCCCTCAGCGGCGATGCGGCGATGACAGACAAGCTCTACATTGACTATCGCCTGGACTCGAAGATTGACCACTGGCTGCTCGACGAGTTCCAGGACACCAACTTCCAGCAGTGGCATGTGATCGAGAATCTGATAGACGAGGTGATGCAGGACACCGGAGGCGGGCGAAGCTTCTTCTACGTCGGCGACATAAAGCAGGCGATCTACCAGTGGAGGGAGGGGGATCCGAGGCTCTTCAACATGATATTCAAGAAATACTCTGAGCACTTCGGCAACATAGAGAAAAAACCCCTGAACAAATCCTACAGGTCATGTCGGCAGATCACGGACACGGTGAACCGCGTGTTCGGGAAAATCGCCAGCGACCCGGCATGCTGCGAGATTCCCGAGGAAGTCGCCGGACGAATGGAGTGGAATGACCATGAGTCCAACGTCAAGCTCGACGGATTCGCACAGCTCATAACTCTCCCCTATGAAAAGTCTCCCGACGACAAGCAGTGCATGGCCGAGAAGGCAGCCATCATCGCACGCACGATCCTGCGGGTCAAGCCTCTTGAAAGAGGACTCACAGTCGCCGTACTGCTGCGCCAGCACAAGCACCACAAACTTATATCCGCCGAGCTGGCAAGGCATGGCATAAGAGCCACCTACAGCACGGAAATAGGTATTGGGGACGATCCTCTGACCAGCGTTTTCCTTTCGCTGGCGAGGTTTGCCGAGCACCCCTGCGACGAGTTCTCATGGCAGCATATCCTCATGACGCCTTTGAAGTCATTCGCCTCCGACCGCGAGGCTTTGGCTCTCGAGCTGCTGGAGGACATCTTCGAGAGAGGCTACCGCTGTCTTGTCGAGAAGTGGATAACACGCTTGACAAATGATTGCGGTATCAAGCCAGACGACTACCAACAGGGAGTAATTAAAAACCTGCTGATCGCGGCGGAGGAGTTCGACAACACCAAGACGGTCATGCCGCACGACTTCATCGAGTTCCTAAGTGCATTCAAGGTCAGGCACGGGACATCCAAAAACAGCGTGCAGCTCATGACGGTCCACGCGGCCAAGGGGCTGGGCTTCGATCTTGTATTCCTCCCGGAACTCCGCGGCAGCAAGGGCATAATGTCAGCTGACGTGTCACTGCTCCAGGTTAAGAAGGACACCCACAGGCGACCCGAATGGGCCTTCATCATGGCGAAAAAGGCCTTGTCGCAGAGGCTCCCTGTGCTCTCCGAATACATCGAGTCGAGAAATCTCGACCAGTGCTACGAGAACCTCTGCCTGCTTTACGTGGCGATTACCCGTGCGGCAAAAGGGCTGTACATGCTAACGGAGAGCTTCCCTGGATCAACGTCGCTGAGCCTGGCGAGGCTTCTGGAGAACACGCTTTCCATCGGTGCGGACAACCCCGACCCGGTGTCCAACGACGACGGAGGCATGACGATGTACTCGGAGGGCGACCCGGAATGGTATGAGTTGCTGCCGCTCGCCGATGAGGAGGATAAAGTTGTGCCGACGGATATGGACCTGCCCCTGCGTCTTGACTTCGGCGACGACCTGGCCGAGCGGGCACCCTCCGGGGAAGAAGAGTACATAATCACCGGGAGGGAGCTTTTCTCTGGCCATGAGTCGGGCGCGCTCTCCCTGGGCTCTGCCGTGCACGAGATTTTCAAAAACCTCACCTGGCCCGATGAGGGCAATCCAAAGCAGATCGCCGACACATGGGCCAAACACTGCGAGTATCCCAAGAACATCGCGGGAAAGGCATGCAGGCTCTTCATCTCGGCACTCTCAAATCCAGGTGTGCGAGAAGAGCTTTGCAGACCTGTCGGCAATGTGGAGCTATGGCTGGAGAAGAGCTTCAGCGTTGTGCTGGAAGGCGAGCTGGTAAGCGGTTCATTCGACCGAGTGGAGGTACGGAGGGATGGGCAAGGCAAAATCACAGGGGCAGAAATAATTGACTACAAGACCGACTATATCGCCCCTGGCGAAGGCACCGAGGCCAAACGCGCTGTCTACCGCCCGCAGCTACTGATGTACGCCAGAGCCCTGTCAAAAATGCTCCGAGTGCCACGCGAAACGATCTCTCTCAAACTGCTCTTCGTCAGAACAGGGGAAATAACCACGGAAAATACCTGATGAAGATGTGGAAACAAGCAACCCGAGAGATATATTGACCAAAGGAGATTGAGGAATGACTTATTTCATCTGCACAATTGGGGGTTTGTTTTTTGGCGGTCTTCTTGCTTGGCTTCTTGCCTCGGCGCGGGTCACGAGGTCTCTGGCGGTAAGGATTGAGGAGTCCGAGCGCAGGGCGAACACCACCGAGGGCAGGGCATCGGGAATGGAAGGCACCATAGCTGAGCTGCGTGCGCAGAACCAGAAGTCCTCGGAGGATCTCAAGGGTGTCGGAGACAAGCTCGCCGCCGAGACAAGCGCAAGGGTCAAGGCCGAGACACAACTGACAGAGGCTGTCCAGCACATCCAGGAGGAGAAAAAAATCCTTGACGAGGCAAAGACCAAGCTGACCGACACATTCAAGGCTCTCGCGGGCGACACCCTCAACAACAACACAAGCGCATTCCTGAAGCTCGCCAAGGAGACCCTCGACAAAGTCCTGGCCGAAGCCAAAGGCGACTTGGGCAAGCGGCAGGAGGCGATCCAAGGCATGGTGAAGCCTCTTTCCGACTCGATCACTAAGTTCGAGGTGCATGTGCGTTCGATCGAGAAGAACCGGCAGGAGGCCTACTCCGGGCTCACGGGACATCTGAAGCTGCTCTCCGCCAGCCAGCAGCAACTGCAGAAGGAGACCACCAACCTGGTGTCTGCGCTGCGCAAGCCGCAAGTGAGGGGCCGCTGGGGCGAGATGACCCTCCGCCGCGTGGTGGAACTCGCCGGCATGTCCGAGCACTGTGATTTCTCCGAGCAGGTCACCGCCGAATCTGATGAAGGACGCCAGCGCCCTGACCTCATCGTACGCCTGCCCGCAGGCCGCGAAATCGTCGTGGACGCCAAGGTCTCCCTCGACGCATACCTCGACGCCGTCGCATCCGACGACGATGAAACCCGCAACTCTGCTCTTTCGAGGCATGCCAGGCAAGTGCGCACTCATATGTCCACGCTTGCATCAAAGGCCTATTGGACCCAGTTCCCGCAGGCTCCCGAGTTTGTAATAATGTTCATCCCCGGCGAGTCATTCTTTGCCGCCGCGGTGGACATTGACCACGGGCTTATCGAGGACGGGCTGGAAAAGCGCGTCATCCTAGCCACGCCCACCACCTTTATCGCTCTCCTTCGCGCCATAGCATATGGATGGCGCCAGGAGCAGGTCGCCAAAAACGCCCAGGAAATCAGCGAACTCGGCAAGCAGCTATACGATAGGATGCGAACAATGGTAGACCATATCAGCGACATCGGCAAGGGCATAAGAAAAGCAAATGACGCATACAACAGCGCCGTCGGCTCAATCGAGGCCAGAGTCCTCCCCGCAGCAAGGAAATTCAAGGATCTTGGTGCCGCGACAGGCAACGAGATAAGCTCTCTGACTCCCATCGAGACAACCCCAAGAACCCTAAACCCACCAGAGAACTCAGACGAGAATCCCTGAACCACCCAAGCTCAGATATCCCTACTCCGGGAAACTCAAGTGGCACAGTATATATTTGTCATTATTTAGTGTGTTTCTTAGTAAATAAATGAATCTGATTTGCGATAAAACGGCATAAATCGCGATGTCTCGGTATCAGGGAGACGACCTGCATAAAAGTCATAAGTCGTTGATTTTTAGTGTGGTGCCCGGGGGGGGACTCGAACCCCCACTCCCTAACGGGAAACGGATTTTAAGTCCGTTGCGTCTGCCATTCCGCCACCCGGGCGATAGATTATGCGGCTGAAGCCGCACGCCGGAGTTGAAGGCCGAAGGCCATGAATCTCCTTGCGATGATGAATTTATATTGTTTTTATAAAAAGCCAAAGGGCTTTTGCGGGAAAACATAATATGCGTGGTGCTATTCGATTTCGAAGGTGTCCGGGAATGAGTTGAGCTGGGATGCGGAATCGTTATTGATGAGCACCATGTCCTCGAGGCGGATGCCGCCGATGTCGGGATAGTAGAGACCCGGCTCGACTGTGACGATATTTCCCTGCTCGAGCGGTTGCGGATTTTGCAATGAAAGTGTCGGTGGCTCGTGGATATCGAGACCGACGCCATGCCCGAGTCCGTGGAAGAACCCCTGGTTTACTCCATTTATCTTCCCGGTCTTGAATCCGTGCTTCTCGAGTGTTTCTGCCGCGATTCTGAAGGCATCTGCCCCGCTGACACCGGGTTTGATGAATTCCTTGGCCCTGTCGCGAGCTTCTTTTACTGCGTCGTAGGGCTTCCGGAGTTTGCCTGGAGCCTTTCCTTTTACAAATGTCCTGGTGATGTCTCCCCAGTATCCCGGCGGGGTCTCGGGATTTATTGGGTTCAGTATTCTGGGGAAGATGTCAATTACTATTGGCTGTGCGGCGTAGATCGGGCCGGATCCTGAGTTATGTGGGTCTGCGGCCTGGCTGCCGCATGCGACGATAGTGGTGTCGGCATAGGCACCAGCCTTGAGCAACACCATGGATATCTCGAATTTGAGCATCTCGGAGGTCAGGTTTTTTTTATTGTAGACGAGGCAGCCGTCGCAGGAGACCTTTGAATCGGCGATGATTTCCATGGCCTTTGCCATTGCGTTCTCGGCGGCTTGGAGTGCGGCCTTGACGGCGGCGATCTCGGGGGCGGTCTTATTTGCGCGTTCGGGGAATAGGGGTTTGCTTGCGGGGGAAATTTTGACTTTGCGTCTTTTTAGCTGCATTGCGAGTTTCAACGGGAAGTCTGCGGGGACGGTCCAATTATTTTTCGGGAAGATTTGGTCGAGTTTCTGGATGACTGCTGCAATGGAAGCCCGGTCGGCCTTCCTGCCGAAAATGTCCCTTGGCTCATAGATCTTGATTCCCGGCCTGGTCTCTTTTTGTGCTCTTCCGAACTCGAGGGCTGAAACGATCACCCCCTTCTCTTGTTCGGTCTCGAAGTAGAGGAAGGGGTCTGAGGCCAGGAAGCCTGTGGCGTAAAGCATATCTGCGCATGAGCTGCTTCTTGCGAATATAAGTTTAGATGCCATAATTTTTTATCCTTCGAGAGTTTGTTGCATGTATCTAAATATTGAGCAACCCTGAATCCGGGTCTTGCCCAATAGACTTTATGAATCTTGATATTCAAGCGAGGAGGAGTTTTTTGGTCAAGAAGGTTTGATAAAACGGGTTTGGCGGGCTAGATTCTTATGTTGAGACTTTACTTAGAGGCGATATCGGGAGATTTTTTCATGAGTGCTTTCAAGTGGATTTCGGTTTTGTATTCGGTGTTGTTGTTCAGCGCGGCGGTCTATGGAGAGATAATCCTTGACATAGACATACCCGATGATGATGAAGACACGGATGTGAGTCGGCCTTCTGCCGCTCCGGAGAGGGTGGTGGATTCGGGTGGTATGGACATTTTGCGTTTTGGCACGAACGACTCTTTGCGTGGTGAGCTTTTTGTCGCTTGATCCGGCGCATGGGATAGTTTGGAAATCCCCGGAGGCAGCGCAGGAGATATTGTTCAACACCAAGAATGTGGTGAGTGTAGGGATTGGGAAGTACGTGGTTTATCCTGACCGGAACGTGATAATTGGTCTTACCAACGGGGACTTTTTATCCGGGAGCCTGATTGCGCTGGGTCTTTCGGAGGCCAAGCTTGCCACCGAGTACGGCGGCATCCTGACGATTAACCGAAGCATGATAAAGTACATCTATCCGGAGAACGAGACGGCTGACATCCTTTTCAGCGGGGTTGGAAAAATTGAGGACTGGAAGGTGGATTCCCGTTCGGGAGGGGATGTTAAGCTTGACGACGGCATCATAAGCATCAGCGGTGTGGGCTCTATAGGACGTGACATGAAGAT
>CAZANS010000101.1:0-7829 GCA_964486565.1 uncultured Victivallales bacterium | reverse complement strand
TGCCGACGAGGCGGGTGTCATCACAGGCAGCAATATCCTTGAGACCTTCCAAAGCGGGGGGGTCCTGATGTGGCCGATTCTTTTCTGTTCGATAATCGCCTTGGCTTTCATGCTCGAACGCATGGTTGCTCTGCGAAGATCGGTGGTTTTCCCGAAGGGACTTCTTGCCGAAGTATGGAGGCAGGTCAGACAAGGGGACATCAAGAATGCCGTCATCACTTGTGAAAACAATGGGTCTCTTTTTTCCAAGATGCTCCGCAGCCTTCTGATCCGTACCGGGACTATGGGGTTTGAACTGGAAATGGCCATTGAAGAGGCCGGCAGCCGCGTCCTGTTTGATCTTCGTCGAAATATCCGCCCACTGAGCGTCATCGCCGAAGCTGCCCCGCTGCTGGGATTGATGGGCACTGTTTTCGGGATGATCAAGGCTTTTGAGGTTGTCGCCAGCAGCGGCGCTCTTGGTCGGACGGAACTTTTGGCCAAGGGGATCGGGGAGGCACTTCTGACAACAGCATTCGGGCTGGTCGTGGCGGTTTTTGCCTTGGTAGGATATCAATATTTCCGGAGCAAGGCCGATAACTTGCTGCGTAGCATGGAGGATGCCTGCATCGAGATCATCGAGGACATCCGTAAGCACGGGGACAAGAATGAAGGCTCTGACTCAAAATGACGAGGGGCCTCGCCTGAGCATCGCCCCTCTTATAGATGTTGTTTTTCTCCTCCTGATATTCTTTTTGGTGGCGACCACCTTTTATGAGGAGGAAAAAGACATCACTATTAGGTTGGCTGAAGCTACTGAGGGCACCGACCGTGAGGCAATCACAGACTTGGTTGTTGTCAATATAAAGGAATCCGGCATCATCATCGTTAAGGAGAGGGTACAAACCCTCGGCCAGCTCGAGGATCTCCTTGCTTCGGCAAAGAAAAACAATCCCCGCGTGTCAGCCATCGTCCGTTGTGACCGCCATGCGCCTCATATGTATTTCGTGCGCGTACTAAACCTTTGCGAAAAACTGGGGATAACCGGTGTTTCAGTGGCCACTTTCCAGATTGAAGATTAAACCCGGCCAAAGGTCATTCTGTCTGCTTTGGCTTGGGATATTGTTTTGTTTTTCGGGCGTTGTTCGAGCCGACCCTGTGGCACGTCTGCTCATCCCTGAGACTGGCGAGCCGTTCCGTCATTATGCCGTTGCAGAACTCTCCCGCTGCCCGGAAGGGGCCGCTCAGTTCTCCGCCTTCCTTGTGCCTGCGGGCAAAGGACCGGGGCCTGGATACCGCGTCAAAGGAATCTTCCCCCGAAAGGCCGGGAACAGTTGGATACTGCAACTACATGGCTGGCCGGATATCCCCGCCGGAACCGCAGACATAATCATCGAAATGAAGTCTGGCAACCAGGATTTCCGGCTGCGACTGCCCGATGCCCTTCAGATTACCAGGCATCATGTGGATGTGGTCTTGATGGTTGATAGTTCACATAGCATGCGCCACATAGATCCGGAGGGGCTCGGGATCAAAGCGGCCTTGGGATTTGCGCGGATCGCGGATGAACGGGGAGATGTCGAGAGTATTTCTGTAGTCTCCTTTAACGACAGCGCCGACATCCTTCTTCCTCCCGTTGCGGCAGACGATCAGACAATCATCGCCGAGGTCATCGCCAGTCTTGATCCCGGCGGCCAGACTGATATGGACCGCGGATTCTCTCTGGCGGAGGATGTCCACGAGCGCTTGCAGGGGAATAAAAAAATCGCACTGTTCGTCTCCGACGGGCGCAACAGCCCGGCCCGATATCAAAATGGACATGTCCTTTTCGCCCGAAGAAAATGGCCCGTCTATACCGTCGGATATTCAGACCAGATCGAAACAGGCATTCTCGTGCGGATTTCGAAGGAAACCGGCGGAAGGTTCCTCTTCAACCCCACAGAGACAGACATTGCCGGGGTCTTCCACGAGGTCGCCCCGACCCCGCGCTTAAAGATTAAGATAGAGGATTTCCGACTCACCCCGAACCAGTCCGTTTTATTTCCTGTAGACGACAGCGTCCGCAGCCTTACCGTCGAGGGCGCAGACGAACATCAATTTGTCGTTATGTCCCCCACCGGCATTCAAATGGAAGGCCCAATGGAGATCTACCGACCCGCCAGGGGAGAATGGCAGATCACGGCAAAAGAAAATCCTGCAAGCATTGAGGTGACCGCAGAGACTGATCTTGTGCTTGTTCCTTTCCCGGTAATCGAGACACCGCAGACTGAGACACCTCTGGAACTGGCCTGCCTGCTGATACGCGACAACAAACCTGTGCCCGACGCGCAGATTCAAGTATCTCTGATCATTCCCGGTGATGACGGTGAAACAAGCCTGTTTCTGGATGATGGAGACCAAGACGGCATCTTCACGGGCTCGGTAGTCCCTGCATCTGCCGGGAAATATCATGGGAAGGTTATGGCTCAAGGCCTCACGCCGGCAGGTTTTGCCTTCAAGCGTATGGCTGAAATCTCATTTGAGGTCACCCTTAAACCGCCGCCCCCGCCTCCCCTCCCGCCTCCTCCACCGCCGCCAATTGCTGAAATACTATTGGAACCGGAGCCGGAAGAAACGCCGGAAGTCGAAGAAGCCATTGAGCCTCCAATCATTCCTCCTGCGCCGCCGGAAAAAGATGACTTCGGCTGGTTGCGCCTGCTGCTGATCATCATTCTCATCCTGGCGATCCTTGTCTTTTTCATCCGCTGGCTGATCAAATCCCGGGAAAGGGCACCGCGGATGCTCAAATACTTCACGATCAGCGCTGCAGTCCATGCGTTGCTGCTGTTTTTGGCACTCGATCTTCTGGTCGAGACCGGGGTAGTCGAGGTCCGGGATATTTCACCTGCACTGGCTGTCAGGATCCGCGGACTAGAGGAAGCCGTCGGCTTCAACATCACCCCTTCCGGGGGCGAGATATCAGTGAAGGAAAAGGAGACCGATACGAACATCGCTAAGCCGACAGCCGAAAAATCCGCAGAGAACAAGCAGGATGCCGAGAAACAGGAAAACCATCCGGAAAAAGCGCAAATGGCGGCAAAAACTCTCGACTCCGAGGCAGAAATGCTGAAGGAAACTCCTGAGCTGGAAAAGAAAAAGGCAGAACAAAGCAGAATCATGGACAAGCTGGCAATGGAAGAGGCCAAGTTCAAGGGAAAACAGGCCATGGCGGAGAAAGAACGGAAAGTTGATTCTGAAAAATCTGAACTGGAAATGAAGGACATGAAATCGGGCGCCGATGCACGCCCCGAAGAGACTGAAGCCGAAAAGAGGGAAACTGCGAAACTCGCACTCGAGATGAACACACCGGAATATGTTGCCGAACAGATGCGTCTGGAACGTCAGGCCGTAACCAGGCAGCAGGAACTGAAAGATCGCTTGTCCGTCGAACAACTCCATGCTGTTAAACCCGTCGCCCAGGAAAAGGACCGCCAGATTGAAGCCGCCAAGGCCCAGGCCAGGTCAACCCAGAAGAAACAGGATGCTGTCAAGCCGGAGACTTCCGGACCCGGCACCGCCAAAATGATCCTCCCGGCGCAGACCGCCAAAGCACGGACTGCGGAAATCGCAATTGAATCTCAAATGAACACCGCAGCAAAAATGACCGAGCCGAAATCAGCTCATGCGGATTTCGCCGTCAAACGCCAGGCTTCAGACAACAAAGCCTCCTCGGCACCGCGGCAGATGCAGGTGGCACTCAGAAACATTACTTCTGTAGAACAAAGAGAAGTGTCTTCTGAGTTTCCGGAGGCCTTGGCACCGGGGGGGCAGGGAGCCGTTAGCAGAACTGCCGAGGTAAAAACTGATATCCCTGCAGGAAGCCCCGGAGAGTATGAAGGCAGCGAACTGAATAAAACCCAGGCATTGAAAAGTGCAGGGCCCAGCGATAACATAAAAGTCGAGACCAAGACTGCCGAAAGGGGAAAACAGGGCGAACCAACAAGCCGCAGCCTGGAGGTCAAAGAACAGACCGGACAGGTCGCAGGTGTCGAGATAAAGGCAAAATCCGATGCAGCCATCCCAGGACCAAGCACCTTCTACTCTGAAATATCAAAACCAATTATCGAACATGGCGACACCGGGATATTAACCAAGACTGGCGTAGAAACCACCAAGGAACGCATCTCCCCCAAGCAGGATCATACACCCGAGGTCGGCAGCGTATCAGTCAAAAAGGCCGGCAAGGGAGGATCTGATCCGGTTCCCAGCGCTTTGGCTGAAGTTGCCAGGGAGGAGATCAAAGGAGTTGAAGCAGCCGTTTCCCATCCGCTGGCACGCCCCACCGGGGGTGCCACGGCTAAATCGGCGGAGCAGGAATTGTCTGGAATAAATGTTCCCGGAGCCAAACCCGATAAACTTGCCACAACCCCGGAACAGAAACTGTCGAAAAGATCCCCGGAGAAAGGCCCGGATGTCGAAGTCTCTATTGCATCTCCTACAGGGAAGAAAACGGACTCTCAAACCACACGGCCCGAAGGGGCAAGGCAAGTTGAAGTCTCGGGGGCTGAAGTCAGCAGGGAGGATCAAAGAAAACATGCCGACTCCATGGCCACGGCACCGTTGGATTCAAATCTCCATGCCGTCTCGGCGGAAGACTCGCCTCAAGCACGCAAGGATGCACTGTCGTCACAGCTCAGATTCTCGATCGGGGACGGATCACAGCAGACTGCAAAGATAAAGATTGGCCTGGCCAAATATCAAGGCGGCGACTGGGACAGCAGCGGGTCTGCAATGATGTATCTGGCCCATCAGATCGAAGACCGGACTGGAATGGCCCTGGAAGCTTCAGACAAAGTCGTTAGCCTATCCAGCCCGGATCTGATGAAAATGCCTTTTGTCTACATGACCGGGCACAAAAACTTCGTCTTCACCCCTTCAGAGATCCAGAACCTTGGGAAATATTTAAGGGCGGGAGGTTACCTATGGGCAGATGATTCGACCGATTTTACTGATGACAATTTCGATGCCGCCTTCCGCCGTGAGATAAAGCGTGTACTTCCGGAAGCCGGATTGGAAAGACTCGACGACCAGTTCCCCGCATTTAAGACCGGGTATGACCTGACAAAGGGTTACCGCGGCTACCGTATACCGCCGGGCGATAAATACCGCCTGGACTACATCGAGGGCATCCGCATCGGGAACCGCACCGCAGTGGTCTATACCCGCAATGACTATGGTGACGGATTGAACATTGACCCGAATACGCATCCGCTAAACCCTTCCCTTACCGACCTGTCTCCGGAAGAGATGCAGGAAGGGGCGATTCAGATGGGTATCAACCTGGTCCTGTATTTTTTGACTCGTCGTCCGGGGGGGAAATCCGACTTCGCACGGGAAAGCGGCCTGAAACTCGGGGATTTGGGTCCGGATACCGGCAGGACACTCCCGAAGGGGGAGGCCAGCGAACTGAAAATCCTAGAAAAACCTGAGGGCTGGCGGGTGGAAGAATGGAGCGATGGGGCTGCCATCAAAAAAGACAAGAACAGGTTCGAAATCAGTTTCTCTCTCGACAAAAACAAGAAAATCGCAATCACCCGCGATATGGATGGAAGTATTATACTGAGTACAGCAGACATAGTTGCCATGGATGTTAACAGCCACATGCGCTGCGGCTCGCGTATGGCAATCGGTATCGGCACAGGTGAAGACTATGTCGAATCACAACCCTTCTATATAAAACCCGGCAGGAACCAGGTTTTTTTCCGGATGTCGGCAAAAACATTCAAGTCGGCCAGGACCGATTGGGAATACCGGGAGGCTCTGAAGGGAGCGTTGAAAGCCGAACGAATAACTTTGCTCATCTACTCTCCGGAAGCAGGACGCATTGATATTGAAAACACAAGACTCATCAAGGAAAAGTAACTATGAAAACACGTGCTCTGATCGTTTGCTCGGGTGTCGTCATGGCCATCGCCGGCTGCACCGCTCCACAGAAAAAAAACGAACCACAAACCATACCGCCTCATCAAATCCACTGGATCAACGACGCTGAAGTGCTCAATGAAATCGAGGCTCAGGAAATCGCCAGGGAGGCGCTGAACTACAAATCAGACCAAACTGTCGGCGAATCCGCGGTCTTCTACTCAGGCCCCTGCTTTGAAATTGATTTCGACATCCCGCAATTCTGCCGCAAAGGCGACAGGATATGGCCTGTATATAAGGCCGATGCAGGATCAAGGGAGAACATCTGCGCCATCCTGGTCAATGCCGAGACCGCCAACACCACCTTCTTAATCCTGAACAATGTAAAATCACGCCTGGTCGCTTGCGAAATCCGCAAAGACGCCAGCGCCAACAAACAAATCACAGTGCCAGTAAAAAAATAGATACAAAAAAAACGGGGATAGATTGACAAGGAGGAAACGGAGGAAAGGGAGAAGAAGTTCTGAAGTGCTGAAGTTCTGAAGTGCTGAAGTTCTGAAGTGCTGGAGTTCTGGAGTTACCGATTACTGATTGCCGATCACAGATCGCCATTTCTTTCTTACCTTCCTTGCCTCTTTGTAAAGGAATGTAGATTTTAACAAGTCGCTTCTGACAATCCGACTAAGTCAGACACCAGAGCTTGACGTTCTCCTTAATGCCACGAACTTGAGCACTTATTCACGTAACGCAGTCGGCAATCCAAGCCGTTCATACGACTGACGTTTCAGCTGTAAACCCAGGATCGCCAGCCTCATGGCTGGCATCTTCCTGTTGTCAAACACAAAGCGCAACTAAAAAAGTTGCGCACTCCAAAGCCTGCGGCGCGGAAAGCACGAGGGCGGGAACTTCCCCAATTCTGCCCGCTAATCTACGCTAATCTACGAGAATAATACAGATAATACAGATTTTTTTACAAAGAGATAACGGAGGTAAGGAAGGAAGATAGTAATCTGTGATCGGTAATCGGTAACTTTAGAACTTGAGCACTCTAGAACTCCAGAACTTCTTTGCCCTGTTTAGGGTTTAGAAATTCGGATTTCGATATTTTCCTGACACCTGACACCTATTTCGGTTCACGGTTGTTGGTTGCTGGTTGTTGGTTGTTGGTCACAGCAACACTGCATTACTGTAGAGAATACTCCGTCCCTATTTTCATTCTTTTCGAGCTGGCGCCGGGAGTCAGGGCGCAACGCTTATCTGCTACGAGGACATCTTTCCCTACCTGTCGCGGGAGTTCGTCCTGCGTGGCGAGAACCTCATCGTGGTCATCACGAACGACGCATGGTACCCCGGGAGCTCCGAGCCGGAACAGCACCTCGCGAACTCAGTTTTCCGGGCAGTTGAGACGAGAAGGCCAATCATCCGCGCGGGGAACAACAACGGGAGCTGCCTGATCCTCCCGAACGGGTTAATCGCCGACAGCATCTCCGGAAGGGTGGAGGGCGAGGGCAAGTTCATCCCGACTCCAGAGGTGTCGTGCAGAGGCTTCACAGAGTTCAAGGTGAATGTGCTTCAAAAGCCGCCTCTCACCTTCTACTCCAGGTTCGGGGATGTCTTCATCCTCGTCTGCTCGGTGCTTGTCCTGATAGCCGCCCTAGATTCAATCACTGCATGGCGGCAAAAGAAGGTTCGCTCGATCAACTCCTTTCTTTTTCGCGCAGAGTAGAGTTGTTCACGGGGAAATTGGCTCCTTAGTCTTACCTCTTCGATGCGGCCTGGCAGAATTCGCGGATGAAGATCCCTCCTTGGGATTCGACATCGAAATAGACATTTTCATTGAGTTTCATCCATGCCCATGATACATTTCGTATTCTTCCGTCCTTGCCGACGCCGAGGGGTTCTCCGTTATTGTTCCATGGCATTACGGAGTATGTCTTGTTCTCGACGAG
>CAZANS010000100.1:0-7980 GCA_964486565.1 uncultured Victivallales bacterium | reverse complement strand
CTTCTGGAGAAAAAAAAGCTGTTGCCCAGAAAGGGATAGACCTGGCCGAGGTGGAGACCTTCGCGTGCGTGCCCTGGATAGTGCGCAACGGGTCTGAGGCATTCTCCAGCGAGTCAGCCCTCGTGGAAAGTGCCGGTGAATGTGTCGAGGCATGCCCTACCGCAGCACTCTCATGGAGCTTTGAAATTGGCTCGGAAGATACGAAGGCTGTAGAGGATAAATATTGTGCTTCGGGGAAGGTGTTGGTTGTTGTCTGCGGTGGGACGGGAGGTCATTTTTATCCTGGACTGAGTGTGGCAAGGGCCTTCATGGCGATGGGGGGGGATGCAGAGCTGTGCCTAGGGGGCAGAAGGGCGGCAGGGCAGTCCGAGCTGGCCGGGGAGCATTCGGTGTCTTGCCGTGTTGTTGGAGGCATAGTTTCTCCCGGCGGCCTTGGCGGCAAGCTGCGGTTTTGTTTGTCGCTGCTTCCCAGAGTAATGGAGCTTCGTTCCTATCTGAGGGAACGCAGACCCGATTTTGTGCTTGGCATGGGCAGCTACACGTCTGTCCCGGCGGTTCTTGCGGCACGGAGTCTGGGGATAAGGGTTTTTCTTCATGACGGCAACTCGTGCATTGGCAGGGCGAACATTTTTCTTTCGAGATATGCGAAAAGTATCGGTCTGGCTTTCCCGGCGGTGAACGCCGACAAACTTAAGTGCCCGCATGTCGTCACCGGGATGCCCTTGAGGCCCGAGACCACCCCGGAGCATGTCCGGGAGAAATATGGTGAGGATGTCAAAGCCGCAGCGGGGAAGGTGTTCGGCACGGATTTCTCGTCCGGGAATCCACTGATACTGGTTTTTGGTGGGAGCCAGGGGGCGGCGGTGTTCAACGAGCGTGTCCCTGAGGCGTTGTCACTGTTGGCTGACGGGGGATATCAGGTCGTGCATATCAGCGGGAAGGGCAACCGGGAGAAGGTCAACGATGCCTATGCCGGGTTTGGTGTGCCGCACCTTGTGCTAGAGGGCACGGAGGAGATGGGTTTGCTTTACGCGGCATCTGACTTCGTCGTCTGCAGGGCAGGGGGTAGCACCGTGGCCGAGCTGGCATTGTTCACCAAGTGCGCCCTGCTGATACCCTATCCGCATGCTTCTGACGACCACCAGCGGATCAACGCGGAGCACTACACTTCGGTCGGGCCGTCGGTTGTGATAAGCGAGAAGGAATGCAGCCCTGAGAGGCTGGCAGAGGCAATCAAGGATTTTCTTGGGAGGTGGGAAGAACTATTGGCGAAGGGGCTTGATGCTAAAACGCTCTTTCAGCCCAACGCCACCCGATCGGTGCTGAGGATGATGCTGTACAATTCGCGGGGGGTATAGGAGTATAGTGGGCTTGGCATCACCGGCAAACTCTTTTTGCGCGAATGCCACTCCGCCTCTGTCGGGACAGGCAGGTATGGCCGCTCCAGCATCGGCGTGGCCTCGCATCCGATTTGAGATTTAACTGCTTCATTTAGGGTCAATGATGAGACGATTATTATAGGCGAGCCGAGTCTAAAGGTTCTTCAGAATTCTGGAGGGAATGGGACTTCGATGCCGAATTTGTTTTGCATCGTGTCTCTGGAGATCTTAAAGTATTTGAGCGATTCGGTGAAAAGGCTGGAGCCTTCAGAGTGTGTTTCCGCCATGATGAGGTGGAATGACTTGATTGCCCGGCTGCATAGGATGGAGCCTTCTTGTTTGTCTTGGCAGGCAAGGGCTTGGTCGAGGCATATCCTTCCTTTCAGGTAGTGGGCATCGAGACTCAGGTCGGAGTCGTCTGCCGTCAGGCTTTCCCAGTTGCTCGAGAGTATCTCGTCTGCTTCGTCTGTCTTGCCTTCGAGCATCAGGTCTCGTGTTTTGTTGATTATGTCGGCATTGGTTATTGAGGGTTGAGAGGTTTTTTGGCCTGGGGTGTTGTATTTTTCGATTATGCTCTCTGCGGTTTCCTTGGCGGTCGGGGGTGTTGTCTCTGGATCGTGGGATTTGGGAGTCTCGGCTGGCGGGGGTGCAGGCGTGTGATCTGTATCTTGTGTGATGGTCTGGGTTCTGATCGAGGACTGGACGCAAGAGGATACGCAGGCGGCAAGGGTGATTGAGGCAACTGTCGCTGCAAGAGTGGTTGTCCTATTGCTGCACGGGTGGTTTTTCATCATCTGTTGTCGTAGACTCTTGTTCCGAAGTTCAGATTTATCAAGCAGTCCGAGCGTACGATCACCTTGACGTTTCGGATGGTATGCGGTAGGAAGCCCTCGGACTCGATAGTGAGATCGTAGGTCCCGGGGGGGATCTCCTGTGTCTGGTATATTAGCAGCCTGGCGGGGTGCTTGTACGTGTAGAGCACCCTGCCGGTTCCCCCCTGCTTGATGGAGATGGTGAATGTGGCGGGGGTGTTCTTTATCTCGCCTATGATCCTGCCTGCGTCGCGCCAGGCATCAGAGCTGCGCTTGATGTATTTGGCCTCATCGTTGTAGATCTCACTGAATTTGCCTCGAGGCTGTGACAGGGCCGTTGAGGCCGAGAGCGCCAAAGCGAGCGCCAACAGTATAAATTTCAGCTTCACTTCTCCTCCTTACCAGAAATTGACATCTTCGTTTGATAGCCTGTGTTCGCTCGGGCTACTTCCCCGTTTGCCGCCTAGAGCAAATGAACATAGCATAAAACGCCTGCTTGTCAAGTGCGGAAAAAAAGCTTCTGCGAAATCGGGTTTTGTGTGAATTGCATGTTGCATCCTCATCAAGGCGGGTTAATTTTATTGACGCTTGCGGGTTGCGGGAGCATGCGTGTTCGCCTGCAGCACCCATAGAAGTGCAAACAGTATGGAGATGCGAGATGTGCAGAGGGAAAGTTATTGACGGCAAGCTTGTGGCTGAATCCGTGAACGAGGAGACGGCGAAGGAGGTGGCCTTTCTTGCACGCAGCCACAATCTCCAGCCGGGTCTGGCGGTAGTGCTGGTGGGTGAGGATCCCGCCTCGAAAGTCTATGTGAACATGAAGGCCAAAAAATCCAAGGATCTCGGCATATTCTCGGACAAGCGCGTGCTTCCTGAGGATGCCACACAGGAGGATGTGCTGGCTGTGGTGAGGGAGTTGAACGCGGATACGCGGATACACGGAATCCTTGTCCAGTCTCCCCCGCCCCCGCAGATAGACGAGTCCGAGGTCGTCCTTGCGATAGACCCCTCGAAGGATGTAGACTGTTTCCATCCTGTGAATGTGGGCAAGATGCTTCTGGGCGACGCGAGCGGTTTCTTGCCCTGCACGCCTCACGGCATAATGGTTCTGCTTGAGCGCAGCGGCGTTGACCCCAGCGGGAAGCATGCTGTGATAGTCGGCAGGTCGAACATAGTCGGTAAGCCCATGATGTCGCTGCTGGTGCAGAAGGCCAAAGGCGCAAATGCGACTGTCACCGTATGCCATTCCAAGACGGCGGATTTGGCGGAGCATACACGCAGGGCCGACATATTGATAGCCGCGCTGGGGCGCGCGGAGTTCGTCAGGGGCGACATGGTCAAGCGCGGCGCAGTGGTCGTTGATGTCGGCATCAACCGTGTTGACGACCCCGGAAGCGAGAAGGGCTACAGGCTCGTCGGGGACGTGGCCTATGACGAGGTCTCACAGCGCGCCTCGCTGATAACGCCTGTCCCTGGCGGGGTGGGGCCGATGACCATCGCGATGCTCATGCACAACGCGGTCAAGGCCTGCAGGATGATCAACGGCTTGTAAAGTTGCTGAACAACTTATGGCATAACAACGGGAATTATATATGGGAATGACGATAACAGAGAAGATACTGGCGAGGGCGGCGAAGAGGGAATATGTCTCTCCTGGCGATAACATATGGGTGGATGCCGATGTCCTGATGACCCACGATGTGTGCGGCCCCGGGACCATCGGGGTTTTCAAAAGGGAGTTCGGCGATGACGCCAAGGTCTGGAATGCCGACGGGGTGGTGATCATCCCGGACCACTATATCTTCACATCCGACGTGAAGTGCCATAGAAACGTTGAAGACCTGAGGAGATTCGTGCAGGAGCAGGGCTTAAGGCACTTCTACGACCCAGGCACCGAGTCTTATTCAGGGGTATGCCATGTCACCTTGCCGGAGAAGGGGCACTGCCGTCCCGGGGAGGTGCTCTTCGGCACCGACTCCCACACCTGCACGCATGGGGCTCTGGGAGAGTTCGCGACGGGAATCGGCAACACCGACGCCGGCTTCGTTATGGGCACTGGGAGGCTGCTGCTTAAGGTTCCCGAGAGCATCAAGTTTGTGATCGATGGTGAGCTGGCCCATGATGTCAGTGCGAAGGACATTATCCTCCAGATCATAGGGGATGTCGGTGTTGACGGAGCGAACTACTGCGCGATGGAGTTTGCCGGCTCCACGATAGATGCCCTTTCCGTCGAGGAGAGGATGACAATTTGCAACATGGCAATCGAGGCCGGCGCCAAGAACGGGATTATCGCACCCGACAACAAAACCGTCGAGTACGTGAGATCAGTCACGGACAAGCCTTTCACGTGCTTCCACAGCGACGCTGACGCGGAGTACAAACAAATTTTTCGTTACGACGCATCCAAAATAAGGCCAGTTGTCGCATTGCCCTATTCTCCTGACAACGTGAAGCCTGCCGCCGACTGCCGTGATGTGAAGATTGACCGTGCATATATCGGAAGCTGCACCGGGGGCAAGCTGACGGATTTCATTTTCGCGGCATCACAGCTCATAGGCAGAAAAGTCGCCGTCGCCACATTCATAGTGCCCGCCACGGTGGAGGTCGAGAAGGCACTCTCACGCGAGAGCTTGAAAGGAAAGACCCTGCGAGAGATATTCATCGAGGCTGGCTGCGAGAAGATCGCCCCTCCCTCATGCGCGGCATGCCTGGGAGGCCCGGCGGACACCTACGGCAGGTGCAACGGAAGCGAGGTGTGCATCAGCACGACCAACCGTAATTTCCCCGGCAGGATGGGCTCGAAGGACTCACGCACCATACTGGCTTCCCCGCTCACCGCAGCGGCATCGGCTGTCGCAGGACATATCGCCGAGCCCTCCATCGCGGAGAGCTTATGATTTCAGGGAAGGACAGTTTTGTGATTGCCGCTTGAATAAAAGGCATTTGATGATAGTTTTATGTTTGAAATTTCGAGGAGAGACATGTCCAAAAGCATGATTAAAGGCAAGGTCTTCGTTTTGGGAGACAATATTGACACCGACCAGATAATCCCTGCTCAGTATCTCAACCTTGTCCCGACGATACCCGAGGAGTATGAGAAACTGGGCTCTTACGCCCTCTGTGGCCTGCCCGAGGGCGGCGGGGCTCATTTCGTCGAGCCCGGCATGACCAAGACATCCTTCCCGGTGATAGTCGCCGGGAAGAATTTCGGTTGCGGCTCCAGCAGGGAGCATGCCCCGGTGAGCCTCGGAGCGGCTGGAGTCAAGGCAGTGGTCGCCGCGTCGTTCGCACGGATATTCTTCAGAAACTGCATATCAACAGGAGAGGTTTGCCCGATCGAGTCAGACGAGACCTTCAACACATTGCTCCGGACCGGGGACGAGGTCGAGCTGGATTTGGACAGGATGGAGCTTAGACTGCCCTCCGGAGGCATCTTCAGGCTCAAGGATGTCGGGGCGGTAAGAGACGTCATAGATGCGGGCGGCATCTTCGAGTATGCCAGGAAATCAGGCATGATTTGACCCTGATAGGGGCTTGCTGGAGTTTTTTATGGATGATTTCGACAGGACGCAGGAGTTCAATGTTGACGACATGGTGAAAACCATCCCGGTGATCTGTTCCTGGTGCAACAAGATCTACCATATAAAGCAGTGGAATGTTGACAGCGGCAAGCAGACCGGGGCATCTCATGGAATGTGCAGCGAATGCCAGAAGAAGCAGGAGGAGAAGCTCAACGAGATGTTGTGCAGCAAGGATGAGGATGGAGAAGGAAAATAATAACGTGAAGCCAATCAGGGCCACTACCGAGGTGGTGGATGTGAAGAGCATGCTCAAGACAATTCCCATAGCATGTTCATGGTGCAACAAGATCTACCATCTGAAGCAATGGCAGATAGAGGAGGGGCGCAGGTCGGGGATTTCGCATGGCATGTGTCCTGCTTGCGTGAAGGAGCAGGAGAAGGAGCTTGAGAAGCTCGATAAGCTGACAAAGAAGATCTGAGCCGTCTGCATAGCCGAATGCTTTCCTTATGAAAGGGTTAAACAAGATGAAAGGAGTTTTATGAGAAGTAAGATATTCGCGGTTGTGTTTGTCTTTATTGGCTCGGCAACTTTTATGTTCGGGGCAAACGCCGTATGGTGGGAGGGGGAGAGCGCGAAAAACAATGACTTCGTCAAGTCGGCATGGCTTGACGAGGACATACGGAAGACCCGTCTTTCCGGAATGGACTGGCTGGCCTGTTTTGTGGAGCCCGACGCCGAAGGGAAGAAGGAGTTCTACTCCGCCGAATACGAGATCAATGTCCCGGCAGACTCGGAATACACTTTCTGGGCACGTGAGTTCTACAGGGCAATGGCATCTCCTTGGGAGTTCCGCTTCGACGACGGCGAGTGGACTAAGGTAGGTGCGGACCACAAGCATTTCGAGGGTTCGATTGACGACCTCGGGAGGGCGCGGAGCGTGGTCTGGTGCGACTACGGCAAGTTCAAGCTTCCCGAAGGATCCCACAGATTCCAGATTCGCGTCCGTGAAAGGGTTGCGGAAGGGTTTCAGGCAGGCTTCGATGCTTTCCTGCTTACCGACGTACCTTTTGTGCCGCAAGGCTGGAAAAAACCAGGTGTGCTCGCGCAGTACGGCTACATCGGGACGTATCTCTGGCTTGAGGGGGAGGATGCCGAGTCGAATTTCGTCAACAGGGACAGGTTCCCTGTCGAGAGCGAGACACTGTCCAATGGCAAATGGCTCGTGTGCTCCACCGATGGAAGAAGCATCCCGTCGGGCGGGTACGTGGCAAAATGGAGTTTCGTAAGCCCCTTGGCGGCCTCTTTCAACATGTGGATAAGAGAGTCGTTGAAGAGGGATCAGAGCCCGATCCTGTACAGGGTAAACGAGGGGCAGTGGAGGCGGGCAGAGCCCTCCATGGCTTCTGTTGACCATGTAGAGATCGGCGCCGCCGCCGTCGCATGCTGGGTAAACTACAGGATGAATTTTATTCAGGAGGGGAACAACACTATTGAGATCAAAATAGACGGGGTGAGCAGGGAAGGGAAGATAAGATATGCGGCGGATGCGATACTTTTGACTCTTGACTCCTATGTCCCTCAGGGCAAGCTGCGTCCCGAAACGGTGGTCGAGGCTCCCGAAGGGTGGTTTGTTTTCCGCCCGGGCGCCCAGGACATGGACCCGGCCGCACCATCGGTCTTCGATATGAGAAGACTCAACCCCACACGCTCCGACTCACACGGGTTCTGTAGGGTGGATGGCCAAGGCCTGGTCTTCGAGGACGGCACAAGGCCGCGTTTCTGGGGGGTCAACCTGCACAACGGGCTCGAGATGGACAACGAGTCAATGTCGGCATTTGTAAGACGATTGGCGAGATACGGGGTCAACCTGATCAGGGTCACAGGGACCCTGGCCCCCGCGGACACCATGTCTTTCGGAACTCTTGACGACAGTCTTCTCGACAGGCTCTGCTATCTTGTTGCGACATGCAGGCAGAATGGTGTTTACGTGGCGCTGGCGCTTTACGACCCGGCAGACTACAGCATAGGCCATGACGAAGGCTATGAGGGCTACCACCAAAACGGGGCGAGCAATCCTTACGGGCTACTTTTCGTGAATCAGAGCTACCGCGACACATACAAGCGCTGGTCGAGATTCCTTGGAAGGAACAACCCGTACACAAAAATGAGGCTTTTCAACGATCCTACAATAGTATGGTTCGAGATCCAATCAGGAAAAGGGTTGCTGGACGACGAGCTCCAGCTTCTTCCCGACAAGCAGAGGGAGG
>CAZANS010000099.1:0-8159 GCA_964486565.1 uncultured Victivallales bacterium | reverse complement strand
TGTTCATGCCCCTTGCTTCGTTCTCCGCAGGGAGGGGTTGGAAACATTCATGGGTTGCTGATGAAGGCAGGCGATACCGAGCATGCGCTGGCGGTCGGCCACTACGCGCTCGATCCGACAGCCATAGCATATCTCGACGGCGACCGGTTCTTCCAGCGGCACGCCGTGCTGCTTCCCAGCCGTATTCGCATGAACCCGCCGACTGAAAAGCCAATCAGCGCAACGACATTACTCAACGAAGTTCTGCGTTCTCTGCCGGGAACTCTGCCAATCCGCAGGCTTTCCTCGCTATCCGACCCCGAAGGCGTCCAACGCCTCCAAACCGTACTGACCTTCCTGCGCGAAAGGGGGACTTCCGCATGAAGGCGGTATGCGACCGAGAAGCCATCGTCTGGGTGTACCTACGACATTGAAGATATCGACCATTATGGCGTTACCATAGAAAAGATTGAAAGCGCTGCACCTTCTTGGCATTTGCATGTCGATCCCAATTACCGCTCACGGTCAGAAAGATTTATTAATTTGAGGCTGATGAAATGAAAATCGCGGCATCACGGCATCACTTCATCTTCGCATGTGATTAGGTTTTTTGCATCCCGGGTATGGTATCTGGGATCCGTCGAGTGCTTGGAACCCGTCCTGAGTTGAGTATTCAGGGATGAGGTGTATTTTTCCGCCTCCTTGCGGCAGGTCGAATGCGAAGAGCGGGGTCCCCAGAGAAGATATCCTGTTTCTCAGCGCACGCATGATTTTGATGCCGCACTCGATGCCTGTGGCGAAATGTGAATTGCCAGGGACGGGGTCCACGTGGAAAAGATATAGAGGTTTGATCCTGTTTCTGGAGAGGATTCTGAAGAGTTGCTCGAGAGTGTCGGGATTGTCGTTTATTCCCTTGAGCAGCACGGTCTGGTTGACTATTGGGATGCCTTTTTGCTGTAGTTTCGAGCATGCCTCGAGGGCTTGTGTGGTCAGCTCTCGAGGGTGGTTGAAATGAGTTGCGAGCCAGAGTCCCTGGAATCCGGCGAGGATATCCGCGAGTTCGTCGTCAATGCGCGACGGCATGACCACTGGCATCCTTGATCCGACCCTGATGATCTCGACCGAGGGGATTTGGGAGATTCGCGAAAGGATTTTGCGAATTTCGCGATTTGACATGGTGAGTGGGTCTCCTCCCGAGATGAGGACTTCCCTGATCTGCGGTTTCTCTGCGAGGAATTTGCAGACATTCTCGAGTTCGTCAAAGCTTATGACATTTTTTTTTGATCCCCTGCGCCATATTCTTTTGCGCATGCAGAATCTGCAGTGCACGGCGCAGATGTTTGTGGCTATGAGCAACGCCCGGTCGGCATATCTATGGACTAGCCTCGGCACGGGCATCTGCATTTCCTCATGAAGCGGGTCGTAGTGGCATGTGGAGTCCTGGCTGGGGAAGTCCTCCGCCTCGCGTCCGTCGGGGATTATCTGTTTCGCGATGGGGTCTGATGCGATGTTCTTATGATCAACAAGGGAGAGGTAGTAGCTTGTTGTTTTGAATGGGAAGATATCTTCAGCGCGAGCGGCACCGGCGGCGAGTTCAGGAGGCAGTGCGATGTTGGAGTCTGAGAGCTTGTCAACCATGTGTTTTTTCATTCCGAGAGTATCAAGATTGGCGCGGGCATACAGATGGCCTTGCGTTTGAGTCTCACGCTCAGAAGTTCTGCCTGGGCTGCTTGCCCCTAACGATGGAGCTTGGATCCTCGTCTAGCGCCCTGGCCAGCTCGGAAATGGAGTCGAGAGTGCCGTCGAGTTTCCGTAAAGTGGTGGACAGCTCTTTCTTCAGCTCGCGCATTGCGGCGGAGGTGTCGGCAATTTTCGCCTCGCTTATCTGCACCTCGGCGGTGGCGGAGAGAGTTTTGACAGAATTGAGGGTGCTCTGCAGCTCGGTGGCGATCTGCTCGACACGTTCTTCCGAGAGGGTCTGGTTCAGGTTGGAGGTGATGGCCTGGAGGTTCTCGGCCACGGAGTCGATCTTGGAGATCATGTTTGTGATCTTTGGGTCACCGAGGAGTTTCTTGGCCTCGCCCAGGGTATTTGTGATTTCCTCTGTCAGAGCCTGGAAGTCAATGTTCGCGATCCTGGAGAAGGCCATGGAGAAGCTTGTCCTGAGGCCCGAGAGAAGCGAAGGGGTTGACGGGACAAAGAGTATGGATTCATCGGGTATGAGCTGGTCTGTGCTGACGGACTTGCCCTCGATGGTATATACCACCGGGTTCATGAAGGGGTCATGGGGGAGTGTTTTGATCTTGTCTTGCGGCAGGTAGTCCATCTCGACGTATTTCATCCCTGTGATCCCCTGCAGCTCGAGTCTGCATCTGAGGCCTTTCATGACCTCGAACTTGAGGTATTTGAAGAAGTCCACTGGGTCGCCGCCTTTCTGTGTGGGCTGGATGGTGGAAGGCAGGGCCTGCATATCGACACGGATGAAGTTGTCGTTTGGCCTGATGGATATTCTGATGACCTTCCCGACGGTCACGCCGCGGAACTTCACGGGCGATCCGATGTCGAGCCCCTGCACGCTCTCGTCGAAGTATGTGATGAAGTTTATCTTCGGCTGCAACGCCTCGGAGAGCCCAAGCATGAAGATGCCCACGACGAAAAGAGCCACGCCCGTAAGGACAAAAATCCCCAATTTGTACTTGTTTGCCTCAATCATGTTTGTAATATTGCCGTTTAGGAATAAATTGCAAGCGAGATTACGTGCTGAAGGCGGCATGTTTTTAATGCCGACGGAGCAAGTGTCGCGCATAGTTGACAATTTGAGGCTGCAAGTAACTTTAAAGGTAGATATAGCTATGTCTGAAAACGGGAATTCCGGGATGAACAATTTGACGCCCCGTGCACGGCAGGTTTTAGTGCTTGCGCGCAAGGAGGCCGCGAGATTGGACCACGACTATGTTGGATCGGAGCATCTTCTTCTTGGTCTTATAGGTCTTGGTGAGGGTGTCGCGGTGGAGGTTCTTCGCTCGATGGGGTTGAATCTCGACAATCTGAGGATCGAGGTTGAGAAGAGTTCCGGCTCAGGTGGGGGGACTATTACAGAGGGAGACCTTCCGTTGTCGCCCAGGCTGAAGAAGCTTCTTGTGATATCTGCCAGGGAGGCCAAGGCGCTGAACTTCAACTTTATCGGTACGGAGCATCTGCTTCTGGCGATACTCAGGGAGGGTGAGAGTGTGGCTTCACGGATACTGAAGAATCTTGATATTGACATAGACAGGGTGAAGTCCGAGGTGATAAAGGCACTCGACCCGGACTTTCTCCCTGACCAGGAGAGCATCATGCCCAAGGGAGGTTCAGGCAAGGGAAAGAGCCCCGACGACATGCCTGCGCTGAAGGCGTTCGGCAGGGATCTGACCGAGATGGCGGAGAAGGAAGAACTTGACCCTGTGATAGGGAGGGCGAAGGAGATCGAGCGTCTGATCCAGGTTTTGTGCAGGCGGACAAAGAACAATCCGGTCTTGATAGGCGAGGCCGGGGTGGGGAAGACTGCGATAGTGGAAGGTCTTGCGATAGCGATAACGGGCAAGAAGGTTCCAGACATACTTTCCGACAAGAAGGTGTTCGCCCTGGATCTTCCGCTGATGATCGCCGGGACCAAGTACCGCGGGCAGTTCGAGGAAAGGATCAAGGCCGTGATGGACGAGATACGCACCTCTCGCAAGGTGATCCTTTTCATGGACGAGCTCCACACTATAGTCGGAGCCGGCGGTGCAGAAGGCGCGATGGACGCATCGAACATAATCAAGCCGGCGCTGTCTCGAGGCGAGCTGCAGAGCATCGGTGCCACGACTATGGACGAGTACCGCAAGTACATAGAGAAGGACTCCGCTTTGGAGCGCCGTTTCCAGCCGATCGTGGTCAACCCGCCCTCTGTGGACGAGACTTTCGAGATACTGAAGGGACTTGCGCCACACTACGAGAAGCACCACAATGTGAAATACACTGCTGATGCCCTGCTTAGTGCGGCGAAACTTTCCGACCGTTACATAAGCGGACGTTTCCTTCCCGACAAGGCGATAGACCTGATTGACGAGGCCGGTGCACGTTCGCGCATCCGCGCCACATCCGCCCCCTTGGACACGAGCGACATGGAGAACAGGATAGCCGACGCGCGCGATCGCAAGGAGAAGGCCGTCGCAGGGCAGAAGTACGAGGAGGCCGCAAAGAGCCGGGACGAGGAGAAAAGGCTGAAAGCCGAGCTGGAGGCGGCCATTTCTGAAAGGCGTAAACAGAACGACGAGACAACCCCCTCCATCACCACTACGGAAATAACAGAGATAGTTGCCAGCCTCACGGGGATTCCGGTCAGGCAGATGGAGGAGCAGGAGAACAAGCGTCTCTTGCGTATGGAGGAGGAGATATCGAAGACTGTGGTCGGGCAGGAAGAGGCGGTGAGCGCGGTGTCGAGGACGCTTCGCAGGTCGCGGGCGGACTTGAAGGATCCGCGCCGGCCGATAGGGTCGTTCGTATTCCTCGGGCCGACAGGGGTAGGCAAGACTTTGTTGGCGAAAGCCCTGACGGAGTTCATCTTCGGCGATTCGGACGCGCTGATACAGATTGACATGTCGGAGTATATGGAGAAGTTCAACGTCAGCCGTCTGATTGGTTCTCCACCGGGGTATGTCGGTCATGACGAGGGCGGTCAGCTCACCGAGCGCGTGAGGCGGCGACCCTACTCGGTCGTGCTTTTCGACGAGGTTGAGAAGGCCCATCCTGACGTGATGCACATGCTGCTGCAGATACTGGAGGAGGGGAAGATAACGGACAGCCTTGGAAGGGGCGTTGACTTCAGGAACACGATAATAATAATGACGAGCAACATCGGTGCGGACAAGACGGCGTCCGGGGGGCCGCTGGGCTTCGGCGGCGGCGGTCCGGACGACTCCTACACCAAGCTTAAGGAGCGTCTGATGGATTCCGCCAAGAAGTTCTTCCGTCCGGAGTTTGTCAACCGCGTGGACGACATAATCATCTTCCGCAAGCTCGCCGAAAAAGACCTGAGGAAGATTGTCGGCCTGGAACTTGATCAGATCGCCAAGAGGACTGAACATCACGGGATACGCCTTAAGCTCACTCCTTCCGCCATCTCCTTCATCATCGAGACCGGCTACAAGGCGGAGTACGGGGCGAGGGCGCTCAGACGCGCCTGCGAGCGCCACATAGAGGATCCTCTGGCGGAGGAGATTCTGAGAGGGACCATCAAGTCGGGGCAAACGATAAAGGTGACGGTTGACAACAAGAAGGTTCTGTTCTTTCCGGAAGGAGATGCTTCTAGGGAGGGCGAATCCAATAAAGTGAAAAAGAAGCCGGGAAAGATGTCAAAGGCAAAGCCGTGACACAAGCTTGGATGCACTGCAGGGACAATTAAGGAGGCAGCAATATGAAGAAGGGGATAGTTCTGATTGTGGCAGGCGTTATTGTGATGGTGCTTGGATTTGCCGTTCCGGCATTGATCCTGTTGCCCCTGCTTGTCGGTGGAGACGACAACAGCCAGTTCCTGGTTCCGGGCTCCAAGGAGGTAGTCATTGACGATGCTGGCACCTACTATTTATGGTACAACTACCGCACGGTTTTCGACAACCGTACATTCTCGGATGCCGAGTCCTTGCCCGAAAACCTGCGATTCGTGATGAGAGACCTCTCGGACAACAGCGTCCTGGAGCTTACCCCTTGCACATCCATGAGTTCAAAAAGCTCGTCCAGCGAGAAAAGGACGATAGGCTACTACACCCTGAAGGAGGGAATGTATGAATTCGCCGCGGAGGGCGACTGCTCTCCGATGGTTTTTTCGATTGACAGCGGGGTGGGCGGCACGATAGCGATGGTTTTCCTCGGGATAGGAGTTGCCTTTGCCATGATCATTGTCTCATTCGCCCTGACCATCGCCGGCATAGTCCTTCTGATCAAGAATTTTGTTTCCGGCAAAACCAACCGACCAGGACAGGAATAGCTGACAAATGATCGAGAAATATGAATGCCCCGACTGCTCTTATGCCATAGAATGGGATGACCAGCTGGAAGACGAGTATATATTCTGCCCTGGCTGCAACTGCAAGATGCGTTCTCCCTCGGCGGCGGCATTCAAGCCAGGAAAATTCATCGGAGACTACGAGATAATACGCCGTCTTGGAGTCGGCGGCATGGGCGAGGTCTATCTGGCCGAGCAGAAGTCCATGATGCGCCCGGTGGCACTGAAAGTCCTTCAAAAGAATCTCGCGGAGGACGGGCAGTATCTTGAAAGGTTCTTCACAGAAGTCCGGACTCTCGCTAGAATCGAGCACCCAAATGTGGTCAAAGCCATCGAGACAGGATGGGTGGAGGATGAGGACATATACTACTTCTCAATGCGTTACGTCGAGGGGGAGGATCTCAAGAGACGTCTGGACACACAAGGGAAAATGCCTGAGGAGGACGCGCTGAATGTGATTATGCACGTCGGGCTGGCTCTTGACTACGTTTGGAACAAGTACCAGCTCATCCATCGCGACATCAAGCCCGCGAACATCATAGTCACACCCGAGGGGGAAGTGAAGTTGATGGACCTGGGGATATCGAAGTCCATGAAGGACAAGACCCGGGCTGATCTGACGATGGCAGGGATGATGGTCGGATCGCCTTATTATGTCAGCCCCGAGCAGGCCAAGGCAAAGAAGGACATAGACTTCAGGGCTGACATGTACTCGCTTGGTGCATCCTTTTTCCATATGCTCACCGGCAAGCCGCCCTTCGAAAGCGAGAATGCCATGGCTATAATTGTAGGGCACATCGCCGAACCGGTGCCGGATCCAAGGTCAAGCGTCCCCGGAATATCCGAAAAGAGCGTGGCAATACTCATGCGGATGATGGCGAAAGACAAACATGACCGATACCACACTTGGGACGATGCTATAGACGATATCGAGGGCGCCATAAACCATATAGAGATCAGGAATGCCGGCAAAAAAACCTCGCTGCAGTCGGCGTTGGCCTTGAGAAGCATGCAGTCCACAGGGGAATTCGACATATCAGGGCTTGCCCGGCCCTCCAGCCCATCCCCTGATGGCCAGGCCAACCCACCCAAGCCCGCCAACAAGCCATCCTTATCCATAACCAGCCCTCTTTCGGGTCTCGTGTCCAACCTCTACGTCCGCTTCGTGCTGCTTGTCATGGCTCTTTTCCTGACTTTCGTCACTTTTTTCACTGTGTTGCGCAATTGGGTCTCGGACGAGAGGGGAAGGCAGGCGGAGCTGAAGTTTGAGGCGGCCGTGGACTACATATCCTCGATGCCAATGTCGAGGACAGGATTCAGGGAGGCGTTGAGGTTGCTTGTCGATGTGAAAAGGATAAACGTCAGAGACTACAACGAGCGCGCCGATGAGCAGATCGAGAGTCTCAAGAGAGAATTCCTCAGACACCGCGATGCTGAGAAGGTGAAGATGGCTTCCGAGGCGCTGAGAGACTTGAAAAGGGAATCCTATGCTCTGGAAACGGGTGGACGCCTCAAGGAAGCCCTGGAATTGTGGCTGAACTATCAGGCCAACGGAGCCTTCTCGAAGGAACTGGCAGGGGATATAAGAGATGCGGTCGCTTATTTCACAAGGAAAATAAGTGAAGGCTCCTCCGGGCATGGAGGGATTGACTGAATGGCGGCATATGAAGAGACTCTGCCGAGAAAGCTGACTGTTGCAATCTGCCTCGTCCTGGCCTTTCTCACCATCTACTCCCCTTTCCAGCTGAGCTCATGGCAGTTGAGAAGGCGCGAGGACAGGTATGCCGCCATGGCCCACGAAATGGACTTGGCAAGACCAAACACGGTCATCCATGGGGAGCAGATACCTTTTCACTATCCTCTTTATCCCTGGCTGACGGCGCTTCTGTTGAGGGTCGGCATCGGCATGGAGTTCTCCCTGCGGATAATCTCCGTAGGATCTCTTGCTGCTCTAGCCTTGCTTGCATGGGAGGCGGGCAGGAGAGCCATAGACGGCCAGGCAGGTGTTGTCGCTGCCGCAATGATGTTCTCGAGTCTGATAGTCTTCGAGAAGACTCTCGACGGCTATCCTCATTTGACAGGGCTGCTGTTTCTTTTCTCGGCATGGCTCGCATGGTTCACCTATGGAGTTACACGCGGGCAGTGGAACCGGGCA
>CAZANS010000098.1:0-8252 GCA_964486565.1 uncultured Victivallales bacterium | reverse complement strand
CCTGGTGGCCAGCGAAGGCCATGTCGACTGTGTCCCCGGACTGCACATCGTGGAACAGTCCGATCCGGTGGGTGCCGGCGACAGCATGGTCTCCGGCATCGCCGCCGCCCTGGCCGTCGGCTGCAACCCGCTTGACGCGGCAACCTTTGGTAACTTCGTCGCCGGCGTCACGGTACAGAAACTCCACCAGACCGGCACGGCCTTCCCCGATGAAATCCGCGCCATCGGCACCAGCCCCGACTATGTCTATCTGCCGGAAAAAGCCGATGATCCGCGTACCGCAGTCTATTGGCAAGACACCGAGATTGAGACGGTCACCGATGCCGTCTCCGGCAACCACCGGATCGCCCATGCCATCTTCGACCATGACGGCACCATCTCCGTGCTGCGCGAAGGCTGGGAGAAGATCATGGAGCCTATGATGCTGCGCGCTGTGCTCGGCCCGGTCTATGACAGCGCCGACGAGACAACCTATCACAAAGTGCTCAATCGCGTGCGCACCTTCATCGATGCCACCACAGGCATCCAGACCCTGGTGCAGATGCAGGGGCTGGTTAAGCTGGTCACGGAATTCGGGTTCGTCCCCGCCGCCGATATCCTTGACGAATTCGGCTACAAGGCCATCTACAACGAAGCACTGCTCGACCTGGTGCGCGGACGTCTGGCCAAGTTAGAGCGCGGCGAACTCGCCGTTGCCGACTTTGCCGTCAAGGGTGCGGTCGAGTTCCTGCGCGCCCTGCACGGCGTCGGCGTGAAACTCTACATGGCCAGCGGCTCCGATGAGGACGATGTCATCACCGAGGCCAAGGCGCTCGGCTATGCCGATCTCTTTGAAGGGCGCATCTACGGGGCTGTCGGTGATGTGTCCAAGGAAGCCAAGAAGATCGTCATGGACCGCATCCTGACGGACATCGGCGCGGATCAGATATCCTCCATGGTCGCCTTTGGCGATGGACCCGTCGAGATCCGCGAGAGCCGCAAACGCGGCGGCCTGGCCGTCGGCATTGCCAGCGACGAAGTGCGCCGGTTCGGACTCAACAGCTCGAAGCGCCGCCGCCTCATCCGGGCCGGTGCCGATCTGATCGTCCCTGACTTCTCACAGTTTGAAACACTTTGCAGGAGGCTTGAAATCTAATGACGCCAAGAGAAAGAACACATGCGGCGCTGGCACGCAAGCCCGCCGACCGCGTCCCCTTATTCATGTGGTTCCATCCCGGCACGTCGAAACATCTTTCACATGTACTGGAAATTCCCGCGCGCGATGTTGGCGAGGCGATGGGTAACGACGTAGTCCAGGCATGGGTTGGAAACAACTATGCCATGGAAGGGATCGTCCATGAGAACGCTGGTGAAAAGCATCGGGACTTCTGGGGCATCGAATGGGTAAAGGAAGGCGGTGTCAACCAGATCTGCAAATATCCGCTGGAAAATGCGACCGACCAGGAATTGCCCGACTACAGGTTCCCCGAGGATAGAATCCCCGAACTTGTCCGCAGCATGGACGGCCTGATGGAAAACCATAACGGATTCTTCGTTGGATGCGACATCTCCCCTTGTGTTTTCGAACTGATGAACCGCATCCGGGGGATGGAGAACAGCATGTTGGATCTCGCCGTCAGATCGGATGCATCAATGGCGCTGCTCGAACGGGCGGGCAGCTTCTCTACGAAACTCGCGGAAAAGGCATGCGTCACATACAAGCTCGACTGGCTCTGGACCGGCGACGACGTCGGCGGCCAGCAGTCCCTAATGATGAGCCCGGAATGCTGGCGTGAAACGATAAAGCCGCACCTCGCCAAAGTTGTCCAGGTCGGCAAGAAGCACAATCTCTGGGTCGCATACCATTCATGCGGCGCAATCCGGCCGATAATCGCGGATCTCATCGAAATCGGCGTGGACGTCCTCAACCCCATTCAGGTCAACTGCCCGGGAATGGATCCGTTCGACCTGAAAAAGGAATTCGGCACCGAACTTGCCTTCATGGGCGGAATCGACACGTTGGAGCTTCTCCCGAGAGGATCTGCGGACGAAGTCTGCAGAATCACGGAAAAGCTTCTCGACGGAATGACAGGGGATGGAGGCGGCTACATTTTGGGCGCATCGCACACCGTCCCGCCGGAAACCCCAATTGAAAACATCTTCGCGATGTGCCAGGCGGCCGGAATAAGTCGCGAAGAGATATTCGACAGCGCCGCGCACATCCGCAGCAGATCAGCCGAGCGAACTTTCATCCTGACATCCAATCATCCATATAACATAGTGAAAGGGGTTCAATCATGCCTTCGCAGAAAACCGACCGCGCCAAACGAAAGGTCAAATCATGAAAATTACCATCGCCAAATTTCTCTCCGCTGCACAGTGCCGAAATCAGCGTGACCGTCTTGCGTCTGAAGGCAAGAAGCTGGTCTTCACCAATGGCTGTTTCGACATTTTGCACCGCGGCCATGCCACGTACCTAGAATTCGCCCGCAACCAAGGCGACGCTCTTGTGGTGGGGCTGAACAGCGACGCCTCTGTCCGGCGCAACAAAGGCCTCAACCGTCCCATCAACTCCGAGCAGGATCGAGCCTATGTACTCGGCTCGCTCCGCACCGTGGACTTTGTCGTTATCTTCGATGAAGATGAACCGAAGGAACTGATTGCGCAAATCATCCCGCAGGTGCTGGTCAAAGGTTGCGACTGGGCGCACTATGTAAGCGGTCGCGAGATTGTCGAAGCCAACGGCGGCTGTGTCGTGTTGGCTGATATGGTCGACGGCAAGTCGACGACTGGCACCATCGAACGCATCCTGCAAGTGTACGGGAAGGACGGTGAGAACAATGGCTAGTAGAATCGTGGTCACAGGTGCGGCGGGTTTTATCGGTTCCAACCTGGTGGCGGAACTCAACCGGCGCGGGCATACCAATCTCCTCCTGGTCGATGCGCTGGGAGTGGACGACAAGTGGCGCAATCTCGTGGGGTTGCGCTTCGAGGATATCCTCACTCCTGAACAGTTTCTCTCACGATGTGCTTCCGGCGGCGATGCCGATACGGACGTGATCATACACCTCGGTGCTTGCAGTGCCACGACCGAACGCGATGCAGGATTTCTTCTGGAGAACAATTATCGCTACACCCGGAGGTTGTGCGAGTGGGCGCTGGCCTGCGGTATTCGTTTTGTGTACGCCTCCAGTGCAGCCACCTACGGCGACGGCAGTCTCGGGTACTGCGATTCCGAGGATGCCACGCGCCAGTCCCGCCCCTTGAACATGTACGGCTATTCGAAGCACCTGTTTGATCTGTGGGCGCAGTCCCGCCACCTCTTCGACCGCATCGTTGGCCTCAAGTACTTCAACGTCTATGGCCCCCACGAGGAGCATAAGTGCGACATGCGCTCCGTCGTGCACAAGGCCTTCGGGCAGATCATGGACCGTGGCTGGGTCGAGTTGTTCAAGAGCGACCGGCCTGAATATGCCGATGGCGGACAGAAACGCGATTTCATTTATGTCCGCGATGCGGTGGATGTAACGCTGCATTTCGCCGAGCATCGCCAACACGGTGGGCTGTTCAACTGCGGCACCGGCAAGGCACGTTCCTGGAACGACCTCGCCCGGGGCGTTTTTAAATTGGCTCTCTAGGCTTGACGAAACGCGCCGTGGATGTATCTTCTAGGGTAGAGTATTCTCAAAGGAAGGTTGTTGATTGGTGGTTTTTCTGAAACCTGTCGTTGCCGGTTTACGGTTCTCAGTTCACGGTTCAGGGTGCGCTGGCAACTGGCAACGGTTAACGCATAAGGCTAATGTAATACGGGGCATTTTTTTATGGATCATGCGCGTTCAAGGGTCTGGCTGGAGATAGATCTTGGGCGGCTGGAGGAAAACTTCGGCATCCTCAGGGACAGGATAAGCCCTGCCGGGGTGCTGTCCGTGCTGAAGGCCAACGCCTACGGGCTCGGGGTGGAGAGGATCGCGCAGGCACTTGCCGAGGCGGGGACATGCGGCTTCGGCGTGGCAGAGCTGGACGAGGCCATTCGCCTCAAGCCCCTCGGCAAGCGTGTGCAGATACTCGGCGGGATACTCCCCGACGAGATACCCGATGCCGTCGCCAACGACATAACAATCCCGATCTGCGATATTCGCAGTGCGCGTCTGGTCGGCGATGCCGCGGGTAAACTCGGCAGGACAGCCCGGTGCCACTTCCTGGTTGACACCGGGATGGGAAGGCTCGGGATCCGTGTCGAGGAGGCCGAGAAAACCATCATCGAAGCCTCAAAAATCCAAAATGTCACCTTCGAGGGAATATATTCGCACTTCCCTTCCGCATATGCACCGAATTGCGAATTAACACATGGGCAGATAATTAGATTCAAGGCTCTGTTAAGCTGGCTAAGGGACAATGGTATTTCTTTTGCTTTGATTCATATTGCCAACAGTGATGCGATAAACAACTATCCTGAGACTTTTGCTTCGCCGTTCAACATGGTCCGTGCGGGGATCAACCTCCACGGCTCTTTCGACGCGCAGGGACAGCGCACGATGAAGCTCAGGAGCATAGTCACGCTGAAGACTCGGCTGGTTGCGGTGCGCAAGCTTCCTGCGGGCGCGACCCTTGGGTACGGGTGTACCTACAGGCTTCCCGCCGATACGCTTGTCGGGACAATCTCGGCGGGCTACGCCGACGGTCTGCCGCTGGCCCTATCCAACCGCGGGCACGTGCTCGTCAACGGGGCGCCGTGCCATGTGCTCGGGAGAGTCTCCATGGACTACACCACCGTCTCGTTGGAGCAGGCGCCGAATGCGCAGTGCGGCGACGAGGTGGTTTGCCTGGGAGGCCAGGGGCCTTCGGAGATCACCGTTGACCAGTGGGCGCAGCTCAAGGGCACGCATGCCTACGACATAATCTGCTCCTTCGGCTCGAGGGTAAAGAGAACATACATCCCGGCGGAGAGCCGGATCTGCTGAGCCTCAAGCTCGACCTTCCTCAGTTTTTCTTCTCTGGATCGGCTCCGGCGTATTCCAGGAATCGTCGCCACAGCTCGAAGGGGTTGAGGAAGAAGAATGTCCGTGAACCTTTCCCGATCCGCTATACATTTTCCCGGAGTTCTTCTTTGCAGGTTAGCATCGCATGTCGTGGGTGCTTGGTCAAGAGGTGGTTGTCGAGATCGTGGGAGCTTGTTGTGCTTTGTGCCAGAGTTTTGATTTGATGATTGATGCGCCGATGCCGAGCATGGCTGCCACGAGAATCAATGGAGCCTTGAATGTTCCGAATATGTCGCTTGATATTCCGCCGACAATGGGGCCGAGGGATCCTCCGAAGCCGTAGGCGACCATGAAGATGATCGGGTATATTGTGGCGATGCTGTCGTGCCCGAAGCATTCCGCCGTCTCGGATACATACAGCACGAAGCATGCGCCGAAGCATGTGCCGCAGAGGAATGAGAAGAGCAAGGCCAAGGGGGCGATGTGCCCTGTGAAGACCAGCAGCAGCACTGAGGCCGAAAAAATTATCAGAGACAGGGATACTGCCTTCAACTGAATTTTGTCGTGAATGATACCCCATAGGATTCTCCCGGAGGAGTTGCCCACGGCGAAGAGGGCTACGGCCATGTCCGCGAGTGTCTCGGAGACTTCGAAGTTGCTTATGACGGTCTTGAGGTTGCCGATGAGCATGAGTCCGGAGAATGTGCCTGTGAACATTCCCAGGAGGATGAGCAGGAATCTACGGTCGGAGAAGGTTGCGAACCGGAAGTGTGGGGCGTCGTTAAGGCTTTCCCTGGTCACACACTTGGGGAATCTGATGAAAAAGCCTGAGAGTATGATCAGCGCCCCGTATGATATACCGACCAGCCTGAGCGTGTAAAGCACGTCATACCCGGAATGGAATAGCATTTCCGCGAGGTAGACCAGCAATACCGCGCCTCCGCCGAAACCGGCGACCGCGATGCCGGTGACCAGCCCCTTCTTTTCCGGGAAATGGCGTACGCAGACAGCTATCGGGCAGATATAGCAGCAACCTATCCCGATGCCTGCGATCAAGCCTATCCCCAGAAGCATGATCGGGAAGCTGCCGCCGGAGAACGAGGCTATAAGGTAGCCTGCAAGGAAGAAGATCCCCCCTGCGGCGACCATCGAGGTAGGTGAGAACTTCTTCAGCAGCCTGCCTGCGAAGATCATGGTCACGGTGAAGCAGAAGATGGTGGTGCTGAAAATCCACTGCGTCTGCGAGGCTGAAAAATTGTATGATGTCTGCAATGGCGGCACGAATACGCTCCATGCGTATATTCCCCCGATGCACATCTGTAGGATCATTGATGCGGTCAAGACAGCATATTTCATCCTTCCTCCCGGGTCTGAATTCAAAAAATATCCCGACCGGCATGGCGCCGGCCGGGATTCATCTGTCGTTGCAATCGGTCAGCCCAGACGCTCGCGCATGCTCTCGAACTGCTGGCGCATCTTCTCAGGCAGCCTGTCGCCAAACTTGGCCAGGAAGTCCGAGACTTCCTGCAGCTCGTGTCTCCATGCGTCCGTGTCAACCTTAAGCAGCTCGGCTATATCCTCGTCCGCGATCTTCAGGTTGACGAGGTCGAGATCCTGCTTGCGCGGCAGTAGCCCGATCGGGGTTTCCTGGGCATCTACGCTGCCCTCGACCCTGCGGCACATCCACTCGAGCACGCGGCAGTTGTCCCCGAATCCGGGCCACAGCCATTTGCCGTCGCTGTTCTTCCTGAACCAGTTGACGTAAAATATCTTGGGTGCCTTGCTGCCCAGCCTCGGCCCCATCTCGAACCAGTGCTTGAAATAGTCGCCCATGTTGTATCCGCAGAATGGCAGCATGGCGAAGGGGTCTCTGCGTATGGATTTGACATCCAGAGCCGCGGCTGTGGCTTCTGATGCGGCGGTGGCGCCGAGGTATACGCCGTGATCCCAGTCAAAGGATTCGGTTACCAGCGGTACGACCGAGGTCCTACGTCCGCCGAAGACGAAGATGTCTATCGGAACGCCCTCGGGGGCTTCCCAGTCGGGGCATATCACAGGGCACTGCGCAGCAGGGGTTGTGAAACGTGCGTTCGGATGTGCGCCCTTCTCGCCTGTCCCGGGTGTCCAATCGCGCCCCTTCCAGTCAATCCCGTGCTTGCACTCGACTTCCATATCTTCCCACCAGATGTCGTTGTCGTCGGTGACCACGCAGTTGGTGAATATGGAGTTCTTCTTTATAGTCTCCATTGCCATGGGGTTTGATTTATAGCTTGTCCCCGGTGCGACGCCGAAGAACCCGGATTCCGGGTTGATGGCCCTAAGCGAGCCGTCTGGGCCGATCTTCATCCATGCGATATCGTCGCCGATGCATTCGCACTTCCAGCCCTCAATCGTGGGCTGTAGCATAGCGAGGTTTGTCTTGCCGCATGCGGATGGGAAGGCGGCTGCGATATGGAACTTTCTGCCTTCGGGGCTGGTCAGCCTGAGTATTAGCATATGTTCGGCCATCCATCCTTCCCTGCGTGCCATGGTTGAGGCGATCCGCAGTGCTAGGCATTTTTTGCCGAGCAGCGCGTTGCCGCCGTATCCCGAGCCGTAGCTCCAGATAAGGTTTTCCTCGGGGAAATGGGAGATATATTTCTGCTCGATCGGGGCGCAGGGCCACTTGCCGTTGTCCGACTCACCTTCCGCCAGCGGCTTGCCAACGGAGTGCAGGCAGGGGATGAATTCCCCGCTCTTGCCGAGAGTCTCGAGCACCTTCGTGCCCACGCGCGTCATGATGTGCATGTTTACCACGACGTAGGCGGAGTCTGTTATCTCGATGCCGATCTTGGAGATGGGCGACCCTATCGGACCCATGCTGAATGGGATGACGTAGAGAGTTCTTCCCTTCATGCATCCGTCGTAGAGTCCCCTCATTATTTTCTTCAGCTCCACGGGGTCAGTCCAGTTGTTTGTCGGGCCTGCCTCGACCTTATTTTTCGAGGACATGAAGGTCCTGTCTTCCACGCGAGCCACATCGGAGGGATCCGAGCGGAAATGGACGGAGTTCGGCCTCTTCTCGGGGTTGAGCTTGATTGCCAAGCCTGACTCGATCATGCCTGCCATCATTGTGTCGTACTCTTTTTTTGACCCGTCGCACCAGTAGACCGAGTCCGGCTTGCAGAGTTCCTGGACTTCTTTCACCCAGTCCAGAAGTTTTTTGTTTTCAACCATCTTGTGCTCCTTTGCTTGATGATTTGATGATTTGATGATTTGATGATTTGATGATTTGATGATTTGATGATTTGATGA
>CAZANS010000097.1:0-8271 GCA_964486565.1 uncultured Victivallales bacterium | reverse complement strand
TCCTGTAGAACTCATGGGCATAGGCATTTTCTTGCTGAGCGACATGCATAATATAAGGAACGCTTAGGGTCACACCTTCACTATTCACTAAACTTGCAGAGAATGCAGGCTGATGCATTTTCACTTGAAGTGCCGCGTAGTCGAATCTATGATTTGACAACAACGGAGGGCAATTGAGTTCAATGCTGAACAAATAAAAGTTAAATTGCCATTTGCGCTCGGAGATTGCAAGCTACTAAAACATGTCCGGCAGCCTTTCTCAACTGACTTGATTTTTCCTTTTTAGCCGGTATATTCACATCCAGACCGACATAATGAAAAGGAGCATCATGGGCTGTAGGGAACTCGACATGGCCTCGGATGATTTTTTCAAGGCGTATTCACTTTTCCGTGCCAAGCCTAAACCCTAGAGTTCGAAAGTCCGCGGAGATGCATAAATTAGACGTGAATGAAATGGGAAATAGCACTTGTGGCAAGGATGGGATTTCCGGTGTTGAGTGCAGGGTTATTTTCGACCGGATACGTTATGCCAACTGCTGGGAGGACAGTGCTTTGCTTGTTGCTGCCTTGCGCCCCGGCCCTGGCAGGCGAATTCTCTCGATAGCCTCTGCCGGGGACAACAGCCTGCATCTGCTGTCGCACGGCGCGGAGGTTGTGGCGGCGGACTTGAATCCGACACAAATCGCATGTGCAGAGCTGCGCCTCGAGGCTATCAAAAGCTTTGACGACCAAGAGGTATTGGCCTTTCTCGGGTTTTACGACACCCCGGACAGGCTCGCATGCTATAAATGCCTAAGGATGAAGCTTTCAGAACCGACACGGCGTTTCTGGGACGCGAACCCCGAGCTTGTCATCCGTGGTGTTGTTCATGCCGGGAAATTCGAGCGTTACTTCAGGACTTTCAGGCGGCGCGTGATGCCCCTGGTTCATTCCCGGAAGGTTGTTGCGGAGCTTCTTCGCCAGCGCCCTGAGGCCCTACGGAAGGAATTCTATGCAAATGTATGGAACAATCTTCGCTGGCGCTTGCTTTTCAGGATTTTCTTCAGCCGTTTTGTGATGGGGCGCGCCGGACGCGACCCGGAATTTTTCCGTTACGTCAAAGGCGCGGTGGCAGAAAATATCCTCGCAAGAGCAAGATACGCACTTACTGTTCTGGACACCTCTACAAATCCCTATTTAAGATATATTCTTACCGGCGATTTCCATCCTGCTATGCCTGACTGGACGCAGCCGTCAGTGCTGAGAGGCATCCGTGAGAACTCAGACCGCCTGACGCTTTTCACCGGCGGGGTTGAGGCCGCGGCACAGAAGTTAGGGAAGAAGGGTTTCGACGGGTACAATCTTTCAGATATCTTCGAGTACCTTGACGAGTCCACCAGCACCGCGCTGTACACAGAGCTGCTCAAACACGCTCGCAAGGGAGCCCGACTGGCCTACTGGAACATGCTTGTGCCGAGGGAGTGCCCGGCAGTTTTGAGAGACAGGGTGGCGCCGCTGACCGACATTTCGGAGACTCTTTTCGCCCAAGACCGCGCATTTTTCTACAGCGCATTCCGCGTTGACGAATACGCCGGGGCCGGGACGGAAAATGCAAAAGTCGTGGCGGGGGATGCAAAATGAGCGGGGAAATCCAGGGAGCGATGATCATGGCGGGGCTTTTCTCTGCCATGGTCGCTGTCGCCGAGACTCTGGCCAGGCAAACAGCCATCCCTCCAGAATTCTCTCGCAAGCTGGTCCATCTGGGCGGCGGCCTGGGTTGCCTGCTTTTCCCTTTGCTGGTCGAAAGCTCCCTGACCGTCCTGCTGCTGGCTGTATCCTTCGGCTTCGGCCTATGGTTCGGCGAGACGCGAGGCTATCTCAAATGCCTCTCCGGTGTCTCGAGGAAGAGCAAGGGCAGCCTTTACTATCCTTTCGCCATCGCGGCCCTTTTCCGTCTTAGCGCCGACCGCTACTGGCTTTACTTCAGCGGAGTCATGATACTTACCGTATCGGACACCGCCGCCGCCCTCGTCGGGGGCAGATACGGCAGCATCCGCTACCGCGCAGGGGGGACAGGGGAGCGGAAAAGCCTCCAGGGCTCGCTGGCTTTCTGGCTGCTGAGCTTTATGATCGTGTATGTCCCGCTCAGGATATCAGGCGATTTCGGGATACTCCAGACGACCATGGCTGCCTTTTTGACGGCCACGCTACTTACAGGTGCCGAGGCAGTCGCGACCGGAGGGCGCGACAACATCTACGTGCCGATTCTTGCTGCGTTGATTCTCATCAAGGCAGTGGGCAAGTCGGGCCTGGAACTCTCGGTGCAGTCGCTTAGCCTGGTGCTGGTCTTCTCGCTCGTATTCGCCGTCAACCGCTTTGGTAAGATGCTCAGGACCGAAGGCGTGACGACCATGGGGATCATGGTTTTCGGCATCTGGTGTCTCGGCTCGGTGGACTGGGCGATACCCTTGTTTCTGGCGTTTCTCAGCGTGGCGATTGTCTTCAGGATTTTCGGGATGGAGCAGCGCCGTGCCCGGATATACCGCCGGCTTACTCTTGCTGTTCTCCCGGCAGCCGGGCTGGTGGTGCTGGCGAATTTCACCGGGGCCTTTGAATTCTGGTTCGCCCCCTTTCTGGCGGCCGTGCTGTTGCCGACCGTCTGGGGCATTTTAATTCACTCCCGCGACGAGTGCTCAGGAAATCCCTGGATACCGCAATGGAGGCAGATGCTCCCGGCAGTCGCGGCAGTGGCGCTTGTGCTGTGCCAGCCTGTGGTCAGCCAGCATCCGGCGGATCTGCAGACTCTCGCATGGCTGTCGTCCGGGGTTCTTATTCTGGCCTGGCTGGGCAGCTCCGCAAGGTTGGCGCAACAACTTATCCCTCCGACGGTGCTGCTGTTTGTATTTATTTTTGCGGCGATATGTCTGACCGCGCTGGGGCAAAGACAGGGAACTCTTAAGCAGTGGCAACCAAGGCTTTGGGCAAGTTTCTTCGATCGCGACCCGGATGTCTTCTTCCCCACTCAGCAAAAACCGGCGGAAAATACCGAGCAAAAAAAATGAAAGTCTTACAAGTCCTACCAGATTCTCCCGAAGAAAGGTTGTTCCTCAAGCTGCCCTCGCTTGTCTATGCCCAAGATCCCTGCTACATCCCTCTGACAGAGGCATCTGTGATCGCAGAACTCAAACGCGGGGAAAGCAAGCAGGGGCAGGCGGTTTTCGTTGTCGAGAACGACGGAGAGCCCCTTAGCCGTTGCATGGCTCGTTGCAGCCTGGATACCAACACAACAGGACGAATCGGCCTGTTCGAGTCGCTAAACGACATGAAGTCATGCTCCTTGCTGCTCTGCGAGGCCGAGAAATGGCTTGCATCGCAAGGATGCCGCAGGGTTCTTGGCCCGCTGGACGGGGACACATGGCACCGCTATCGCTTCGCCGCCGGCCCGTGGGATGTCGAGCCTTTCCTGAAAGAGCCATGGAACCCATCTTTCTATCCCGGACTCTGGGAGAGCTGCGGCTACATTCCGGCGGACCGCTACTATTCTTCCCTGATAAAGGATCCTGCCGCCGCAGCGGCCAATCTGGCACCTTTTTTAAAACGCGTTGCACGTCTAGGCTACCAGTTCCGCCCTATACGCAAGGACAACATTGAATCAGAACTTGCCCTGCTGCACCGGCTTTCAACTGAGATATTCTCGGAAAACCCGCATTACTCCCCCATAGACCTGGATGACTTTCTTGAGCTGTACGCCGATGCAGGGTCCTTGATCATACCCCAGCTCTGCCAGTTCTGCACCGCCCCGGACGGCAGCGACATAGGCTTCGTGTTCTGCTTCCCCGACTATGCCCGTGCGGTAAGGGCAATGAAAGGCAGCCGTTCGCTGCTGGCCAAAATTCGCTTTGTCATCGGCAGGCGCAGCACCTCCCGGGTATGCATAAAATCTCTGGGATGCCTGCCAAGATACCGAGGCACAGGAGCCGGGCCGGCACTCATGGGGCTTGCCTTTCAGCAGACCGTCGCGTGCGGATTCAAAGAGGCCCTGATGTGCCTGATGCATGAGTCGAACGACTCCAGAAGGCTTGACGGGGGAACTTCCACTGTCTTCCGGAATTACGTGCTTTATGGAAAGGGGTTGGACTGAATTGCAAGACAAAAGTACAATTAATGAGCCATTTTCAAAACTCCGCGTGAACTGCGTTGGGAGCGCATGCCGTGCCTCCGCCCCAACACCTTGGGCGGCCACGGGTAGTTTTGAAATTGGCTCTAATATAGTTTGCTATCTCAGGTCTGCCGCGTCGAGTTTTCCCGGGCGTGCTGCGCTGGTCCAGCCTGACGGCAAAGGTGTGACTTTCAAAGAGCTGTGGGAAAAAGTCTGCCTGGTGTCCGCCGGGTTGAAATCATCAGGCCTGCATCCAGGCGAACGAATGGTTGTGATGATACCCATGTCCATTGACCTTTATACCGTCTTGCTCGCGATAATCAAGACCGGCGGGGTGGCTGTTTTCGTTGATCCCTGGATGCCGATACGCAAAATAGCGGAATTCGCCGCATTCGCCAAACCGGTGGGATTCGCAGGGATATTGAAAAGCCACCTGCTGAGGATATTCGAGCCCTCCTTGCGCTGCCTGCCCTTGACAATCACCACTGGCATCCGGATCGGCTCGCTGCCGGCACGTCACAGCCTTGTATCCCTGCTGGATTTCGAGCCTGACCTAGATATATGGGAGCCGCCTTCAGAGGATTCGCCGGCGTTGATAACATTCACCAGCGGCTCGAGCGGCACACCGAAGGGAGCCAACCGAACCCATGGATTCCTCGCCGCTCAATATGACGCGCTGCACTGCGAGTTCGAGTATCCAGCAGAAGATGTTGACATGCCGATGTTCCCGGTCTTCGCATTGCGCAATCTTGCTGACGGGATAACCTCGGTAATCCCAGACATGGACTTCCGCCATGTCGCAAAAGTTGACGCTCGCAGAATAATTCGACAGATGCGGAGGCATGGAGTAAACAACTGCACGGCATCGCCCCCTTTTGTGCAGAGGCTGGCCGAGGCGGTGCTTTCAGGCGAGGAGGCCCCGGCAATCTCACGACTGCTCACCGGGGGCGCACCTGTAGCCAATAAGGAACTGGAGAAGTGGCGCAAGGCATTCCCAGACACGGAGATCACCATAGTCTACGGGTCAACCGAGGCTGAACCTGTCGCATCCATAACTCTGGAGGATCGCCTGAAGCTCAAGGGTGAAGGCTGCTGCATCGGGCATCCGGTTGATGCGGTCAGCGCAAAAATTATCAGAATAGTCCGCGGCCCGATAGAATTCTCCGGATGGGAAAATATCGAGAAGCCACTCGGGGAGGTCGGCGAATTGGCCGTCCAAGGCAAACACGTATGCAGGGACTACTTCCAAAACCCCGACGCAGTCAGAGAAAACAAGATAACAGACAACAACGGCGACTGCTGGCACAGGATGGGCGACACGGGCTATCTCGACCACGAAGGACGCTTCTGGCTCGTCGGAAGGGTGCACTCGACGATCACCTGTAAAGGCGAACCGATGCATGCGCAAACTATTGAGACCAAAATTGCATCGATTGTCCCCCATGCCAGGAAGGTGGCAGTAATCCAGAAGGGAGGAAGGTTGTTCGCGGTTATCGAGGGGAAAGGCTCGCCGGGCTCCAAGACTACCCTCCAGAGTGCGGGAATACCTGTTGATGAGGTTGTCTTCACACGCCGTCCGCTACCGCTCGACCCGAGGCATAACTCAAAAATTGACTACGAAAAACTCGCGAAAAAATTGCCAGGGAGCAACAAATGACCAACGACAAGGAAAAACTCACAATTGATAGCCCCTTCATAACAAGGCTGAACGCATATCTTGCCGAAAGATTTCCTCTGCACAGCCATATCTGCATGGTGATCATCTATTTTCTGGCCAACCAGTTTCTCGCACAGGCCCTGGGCAATCCCGGCAAACCTCTGAAAATAGGCTGGTTCACCCCGGTGGGAATGTTGTTTTTGTTTTGCATGTTTTTCCACCTCAGGGTGTTCGACGAGCACAAGGACTATTCCGAGGACATCGTGCATTACCCCCAACGGGTGCTTTCGCAGGGTCTGATAACATTGACGCATCTTAAAATCCTCGCCGCTGTAGCGATTGCCACAGAAATCATCTGCGCTGTGTTGAGCGGCTGGGCCGCGCTTGTGGCAGTAGCGGTGTCAATCGTATTCTCATGGCTCATGCTACATGAATTCTTCGTCCGAAGATGGCTGAAAGCTCACTTTATCATCTATGCTTTCGCACATATGCTAATAATGCCGATGCTTACAGCCACAATCTTCAGCTTCTCCATGAAACGCCCGTTCTGGGAGGCCCCATGGCTCTTCTGGGCATACGCGCTAGCCGACTTCTTCGCCTTCGCTAACTGGGAGATATCAAGAAAGATACGCATCCCCGAGGACGAGATCGAAGGGGTCGAGAGCTACTCCAAGCACCTGGGCATCTATACCGCCGGCTATGTGGCAATGGCGCTGAGGGTGCTGAACACGATTCTCGCATGGATGGTCGGGGTTTATCTCGATCTGGGGACATTCTATTACGCCGGGCTGATAGTGCTTTTCCTGATCTGTGTGGCTGGATTTCTTCGTTTCCGGCTGCATACTACCCGCAAGACCTCGAAAGGTCTTGAGGCATACGGCGGCGGATACATAATTTTGTTCTATTTCATCCTTGCTGTCGAGCTTTACAGAATATATGGTATAACCCTCGGAGGTACACTGTGATAAATCTTTTCCACCCGGATACATGCAAATCCACACAGCCACCCGATATCGGAGGCAAAGGGCTCAACCTCCTGCGACTGCAGAACGCCGGCCATCCCGTACCGGAATGGGTCGCCTTCCCGGCATCGGCATTCATCGAGTTCCTGAAATCCTCGGACATCGGCGGCAAGATAGAAACAAAACTGAAATCCCTGACTGACTCAAACATGGGCAAAACCGCCGCGGCAGTTCAGAAGATCATCCTGCAGGCCCCCTTGCCCGAATGGTTGCAAGGGCAACTTGAGTCCTTGCCTTTCCTCGCCGGAGAAGCAGCCTACGTGGCGGTAAGATCCTCTGCCGCCGACGAGGACGGGATACTGCATTCATTCGCCGGGATACACGAGAGCTTCCTTTACATCAGGGGGGCATCGGAGGTTGCAGAACATGTCCGCAAAGTCTGGGCTTCAGGCTATCACGAACGCGCGCTACAGTACCGCAGGCTCAACAAACTGACCCTGCATCCCGTGCCAATGGCGGTGATCCTGCAGAGAATGGTCGAAGCCACCCGCAGCGGTGTCGTATTCACCGCCGACCCCGCAGCCCAAAACCCTTTCAACATGGTGATATCGGCAGTTTACGGCCTCGGCGAGGGACTGGTGGGCGCAGGTCTTCCTGCGGATCATATTGTCTTTGAAAAAAACTCCGGCAATTTCCACTCCGACACCGCTGCAAAAGAGACCCAGTTCGTCCTCGACAAAGCCAGCGGGCAGGGCCTCGTCGAAATCCCCGTGCCAGAAGACATGCGCGAAACCCCGGCCCTGACGGATGAACAGATTCGCTCCCTGGCCAGAACCGCATCACATATCGAAAAAAACAGGCGACGCCCGCAGGACATAGAATTCTGCTTCGACGATAAAGGCCGTCTATACATACTCCAGACGCGCGATATCACCACGGTCTCAAATTTCGGCCCGGCGGCGGGCAACCGACAGATATGGGACAACTCGAACATCATCGAAAGCTACTCTGGACCGACCAGCCCCATGACATTCAGCTTCATACGACACGCCTACACCGTGGTCTATCACTGCTTCTCCCAAGTCATGGGCATACCTGAATCCACAGTTCGCGCCAACCGGCATGTTTTCGAAAACATGATCGGCCTGATCAACGGGCAGGTGTACTACAATCTGATGAACTGGTATCGGCTGATCCAGCAGTTCCCGGGTTACGCGATGAACAAGCGCTTCATGGAGTCCATGATGGGACTCCGCGAGCGTTTCGATCCAGAGGACGACACCTCCGCCCAGCCAGATTTCACAACAAAATACTTCGTCGAGCTGCCTAGGCTGCTTCGACTTGTCTTCAGGATGATTCGCCAGTTCAACCGGCTTGATTCCCGCGTACAACAATTCCAGGACCGCTTCAACAAACTATACACTCACTGGGAGTCTTTGGACTTTGACGACTGCGCGCCGCATGAGCTTATGGCCATCTACAATGAGTTGGAAGAGAAACTTCTCTGGAACTGG
>CAZANS010000096.1:812-8272 GCA_964486565.1 uncultured Victivallales bacterium | reverse complement strand
CCCTTCCGGCCCCCTGTCCGAGCCAGACTGTGATGAAGAAGGCCAGCACCGGGGCGATGAGGACATAGATGAGCACCATCCTGGAGAATCTGGTGAAGAGGAAGAATAGCTCCCTTGAGTTTTGCTCTGCCGATGCTGAGGCGATTGAGATCAGGTTGTACAGGCAAAGCACCAGGGACATGATGAATAAGGAGATGTTGGAGAGGAAGTAGCTGTTGTTTGTGTCGGATTGCCACCATACCCAGAAGGGGGAGAGGCCGAATGCCAGGAAGGAGAAGAGCCTCAGCCTTCCCAGGCCGTTGTGCCAATTCCTCGATGTGTGCAGCTCCCAGGGAATGCTCATGGCCAGTATGAAGACGAAGGAGATCGGCACGATGTAGAAGTATCTGAACATCTTGATGGGGAATGCCATTATCTCAGGGGTGAAGAATATCATCAGCGCGACCATGAACACTCCCGAGATGATGCCGTCGAGCGCACGGATGCACTTGACCTCCTGTACCAACTTGCCGTTCTCTTGATTGTTTCCCATAACAGATGCTTCTTCCTGATTTTCAGTGGCTTATCCGGTATCCCTTGATGCCCGGGTCGAGTGGGCATTCGGACATGGCGATGTCGTCCACCCGGGCCAGCGGGGGGCCTTTTCTCATCCATAGGAGCATCTGCTCGACATCCTGCCTGTCGCCCTGGACAAGCGTCTCGACCTCGCTGTGCCCGGAGTTGCGGATGTATCCCGAGAGCGAAGTCAGCGACTCGCTTCTGTGCAGGGCGGAATACCTGAAGCCAACTCCCGTGACCCTGCCTTTTATCCTCACAAGATATGCCACCTTGTCCAATGCCTGCCTTCCTTGCTCAAAAAAAATCTGCAATCGCAAAATAACGCAGGAAGGGAAGAAGTCAACTCAAGAACCAATTTCTAAATTCCCCGTGGCCGCCTGCCTGTGCGTCGTACGCAGACAGGCGCGGCCAGCCATTTCGCCGCACCGTCTGCTGCGCCTGCGCTCCCAACGCGGTTCACGCGGAGTTTTGAAACTGGCTCAGTACTCGCACAATTACTCCCGAGCCCGTAATCCATCGTTAATCGGCGATGATTTGTTGCATTAATTAACATTTTTCAATGATGATTTGTAAAAGCCCTTGCATTTTTCAATGATACCGGTTATTTTATCTGAGTTGTCTGGCGATTGCTCCGGGTAGTTATGCAATTGGCTCATCAGTTCAATATTTTGGAAGGCTGAAAAATGAAAATAGAACGCAGTTTGATGAAGTCGTTGGTTGACTGGAAAAATTCATCTGTGCGCAAGCCGCTTATTCTCCGCGGGGTACGCCAATGCGGAAAAACTTGGTTGCTGCGGGAATTCGGACGCCGTTGTTTCGAAGCGACCGCATATTTCAACTTTGAGAACCAGGAGGAGCTGTCGGCCTTTTTTGAAAGGGAGATCGATCCTGAACGGTTGCTGATCAATCTTGGAGTGATGGCCGGGATTCATATCGAGGCGGAAAAGACGCTGGTCGTTTTCGACGAGGTTCAAAATTGTCCCAAGGCCCTGAACTCGCTCAAGTATTTCTGCGAGCAAAAGCGCGAGTATGCGATTGTCGCGGCTGGCTCATTGCTCGGCATCGCGCTTTCCGCGCAAGTCGGCTTCCCGGTCGGGAAAGTCAACTTCCTGGATCTCTATCCGTGTTCCTTCGCAGAATATCTTGCCGCTGCCGCGCCGAAACTCGCGGAATATTGTCATGGAATCAATGCCGTAGAACCATTGCCACGGCCGTTTTGCAGCAAATTGGAAACTTACCTGCGGGACTACATTGCCCTCGGGGGCATGCCGGAAACGCTCGGCACTTACCTTGACGACAGCAATTTTGTCGCCGCCGAGCAAACTCTAGCGGAAATTGTTGCCGCCTATGAATTGGACTTCTCCAAACATGCCCCGCCAAAAGACATTCCAAAACTGCTGTTGTTATGGCGTGCCATTCCCGAATGTTTGGCACGCGAAAACGCCAAATTCATCTACGGGGAGGTGCGTCCAGGCGCCCGGGCGAAAGACCTGGAAGATGCGCTTCGCTGGCTTCAGGAATCCGGGCTGGTCTATAAGGTCAACAATATAAAAACGCCCCGCTTGCCGCTGTCCGCCTATGAGGAGCGCCGTAATTTTAAACTCTACCTCAGCGATACCGGAGTATTGCGCAAACTGGCGAAACTCCCCGCCTCGGCACTAATCGCCGGCAAGGATATCTTTGGTGAATTCAAAGGACGGCTGATAGAAAACTTTGTCCAGCAGGAACTCAAGACCCTTGGGTTCGACCCTGTGTGCTACTGGACCAGCGCGGCGGCGGCAGAAGTCGATTTTGTCATTCAGCATGATGAAACGATTGTTCCGGTGGAAGTGAAATCCGGTTTGAATCTCAGCAGCCGCAGCCTGCGCGTCTATAGGGAACGATACAAGCCACCCTTGAGCATTCGGTGTTCCCTGCAGAATTTGAAGTACGACAACGGGCTCTTGAATGTCCCCCTTTACCTGATTGACGAGCTGCCGCGTTTGATGGGACAAGCAGGGAACTTCGTCTGAACCGCGAAAGTATCAAGCACGGTTCACGGTTGCCCGTTCTGACACTGTCCTCTGCCGTCTGTCCTCCATCAGCTCCATCACGGCAAGCAGAGGAGCAGATTTGCCGGCTGTGTCACAACAGATGAGGTCGCGCTGAGCCACAGACTCTTCACCGCCGCCCTGGAATCCCAAAAAAACAACTCCGTCATATCGCTGTAAAGAGCCAATTTCAAAACTCCGGAGAGGCATTCAACTTCTTTTCACGGTTCGGATAGTGAAAGTGCTCAAGATCACCAGCGAGACAAGGAAGTGGAGGAATTCCGAAGCCCCGACGGAGAAACTCCGAAATGCCTCTTGAACGCCTTGGAGAAGTGGAACTGGTCGTGGAATCCGAGCGTCTCCGCCGTCTCCTTCACGCTGGCACCATCGGACAGCATTTTGTGAGCCGACTTCATCTTTATCCCAATCATGTATTTAGCCGGAGAAAGCCCGTAGTCCTCCTTGAACCTGTGCTGGATGAAAGACACGGAGAATCCCGTTTCGCGCGCCAGCTCCGAAACAGATATCCTTCTCGAAAGATTGGAATCCATGCAGGCCTCGACCCTGTCGGCCCAGGGAAGGCTCCGCCTTTTTATTATCTCGCTGTGGATTATGTATTCGCTGACATACTTCAGCAGAGTGCCGATCTCGACAGCCTTCGAGTATGAAAACGACGGCAGTCGAGAGTAGGCCTTCGCGAATTTCGCAGGCAGATTCCTGCGTCGAACGGACTTGTCCCTGATCTGTCCGAAGACTATCGAGCCAAGATACACCCCGCCGATATCGCATAGCGGGATGATACCCTCGAGTAAACCTTCGTGGCAGTGATATATCCGCGTCTCTCCGGATTCCTTCGACTTCTCAAGATGCACCCTGTCGCATTCGACGCATCTCCCGTTGAAAAGCTCGTTACGCCTGCGAATCTCGCAGTATGGGGTCATCTTCGCAAGGCTTTTCATCTCAAGCTCGCCTCCGTCAGCGTCGAAAAAGGTCACCCTTATCCCGAGCAGGCGGCTTATCAGCGATATGGTCGCCTCGAGCTCCTTCGTGTTCATGCCATAGCGTATCATCGCGCTCCTTTTTTGATTAATTGCAGAAATATACATGTAATTATTTGAAATATCCATTTTTAAATCCAATGCATCAATGTAAATTCCAGCAAAAAGATTTAATAGGCAGAAAGAAGGAGGCGAGAATGTCCGATTTGAAGTGCGACGAGCTGATACGCAGGGCGGTAGAGGCGGGAAAGGCGATCCCTGGCTACAACATACCGTATCTACCAATGGTCGAGCCAGTTGTGAAAGCAATAAAAGACTGCAACAGCTTCGGGCTGGTCATGGTCGCCCGTCTCGAGTGGGAGAAGTTCGAGTCGAAAAGTCCGGAGGCCGTGGCTGAGGAATACCACAGGTTCGCTTCGGAACGCCATACCCGCCTGCACCTCGACCACATACCGGTGGTAGACGAGGACAATATTCGCGTCGACTACATGGACATCATCCGCCGTGCGATTTGCACCGGCTACGATTCGGTGATGATTGACGGCTCGCGTCTGTCGCTCGATGAAAACATAAAATGTACCAAGGAAGTCGTTGACCTTGCCCATGCGTCGGGGATTCCTGTCGAGGCCGAGCTCGGGGCGGTGATGGGGCACGAGGCCGGCCCCCTACCCCCATACGAGAAGCTTTTCGCGTCAGGTAAGGGTTTCACCGATCCGGACGAGGCTCGAAGATTTGTCACCGAAAGTGGCGCGGACTGGCTTTCGGTGGCCATAGGCAACGTCCACGGGGCGATTTCCGCGGCGGCCAAAGGCAAGCAGAAAGTCTCGGCGAGGCTCGACATAGCCCATCTCGACAAGATATACAAGTCGGCTGGAATTCCACTTGTCCTTCATGGAGGGACCGGAATATGCAAGGAACATGTAATCGAATCCATCCGCCATGGAATAGCCAAGATCAATGTGGCGACCGCGATCCGACAACCCTACGAGGCTAATGTTTCGAAGGGGATTGCCGCCGCGCAGGATGCCGTCTACCAGGCGATGCTGAAGATCATCAGCGATGAACTGGAACTGAAAAATTCAGCGGAGATTTTCTAAAATAAAAAGGAGTACTGAAAATGGGGAAAAGCAAGACGACGTTCGCGCTCTATTTCGGGAACCGTGGGTTTTTCCCGGAGAAGCTCATATCCGAGGCGAGAAGCGAGATGACGAAGATTCTCGCCATACTCGGGCACGGATCGATATGCATGGATGCCTCCGAGACGAGATATGGTGCCGTGGAAGGGGCTGACGACGGAATCAAATACGCCAAGTTCCTCGACGCAAACAAGGGCAAATATGACGGGGTTATACTCTGTCTGCCGAATTTCGGGGACGAGACTGGCGCAATAGCGGCGCTCCAGGATTGCGGCGTGCCGATTCTCATACAAGCCTACCCGGACGAGTCTGGGAAAATGGGGGTCTCCGACAGGCGCGACGCATTCTGCGGGAAATTCTCGGTCATGGACGTGTTCTGCCAGTATGGACTGCCATTCACGGCGTTTCCACCTCACACGGTCTCGCCGTCGAGCGGAAAGTTCGAGGAGCATATCCGTGACTTCGCCGCAGTTTGCAGGATAGTGAAAGGCATGCGCAGGCTGACGGTTGGCGCGATAGGCGCCAGGACGACTGCGTTCAAGACTGTCCGCTTCGACGAGCTTGCGCTCCAGAGGCATGGGATCACCACCGAGGCTCTCGACCTCTCGGACCTCTTCATGCGGGTCCGCGATGTCAAGGTGGAATCCGCGAAATTCGCGGAGAAGGCCGGACGGCTGAAAGACTATACTAACTGGACTGGAGTGCCGAAGGAGAAATTCGAGATGCTTGTCAAGACAGGCGTGGCGATAGACGATATCATCGCCGAATACAAGATGGACTGCATCGCGTTGCGCTGCTGGATAGAGATGGAGAAGGAGCTTGGCATATCGCCATGCGTTCTGCTAAGCGAGCTCAACGACCGAGGAATCGCCGCCGCATGCGAGATCGACGTGTGCAACGCCATTCCGATGCACGCGTTGAAACTCGCCTCCGAAAGCCCGGCCACTTGTCTGGACTGGAACAACAACTACGGGAACGATCCGGACAAGTGCATACTCTTCCACTGCGGACCAGTCCCGCAGAAGATGATGACCTGCAAGGGAAGGGTGATAGACCATCCGATGTTCGCCAAGGCGTTGGGCGCCGGATGCGGCTGGGGATGCAACGTCGGCAGGATCGCCCCTTCGCCGATGACCTTCGCAAGCTCTAAGACCGATTCCGGCAGGCTCGTGTTTTACCTAGGAGAGGGCGAGTTCACGGACGACAAGATTGACGATGATTTCTTCGGCTGCGCGGGAGTCGCGAAGATCGCTGGCATGCAGACGCTGTTCCAGACGATCGGATACGAAGGTTTCAGGCATCACGTCGGAGTTAGCACCGGAGGCTGGGAGACGGCTCTCCGCGAGGCGTTCTCCAGATATCTGGGATACGAAATCTCTGGGGCATGCAGACGAAAATGAGCCTTCTTGGCATAGACATCGGAACATCGGGTTGCAAGGCTTCGGCCTTCAGCTCCGAGGGGCGCCAGCTCTCGTTCGCATACCGCGAATATCCCACGCTATATACTGTAGACAAGCAGGCCGAGCTTGACAGCAGGCAGGTCTTCTCATCCGTCTGTGAATGCATCAGGGAGGCATCATGCGCATGCTCCGCCGATCCGGTAAAGGCGCTATGCGTCAGCAGCATGGGCGAAGCGGCGGTTCCCGTTTCCCGTAAGGACGGAATTCTCGGCAACAGCATTCTTTCGATGGACATGCGTGGCGGGGAATATGTTCGCGAGCTCTCAGGGAAGATCGGCGACAAGGAGTTTTACTCGATCAACGCGAACATCCGTTCGCCGGCCTATACCTTACCAAAGCTCGCCTGGATCAGGGACCATCAGCAGGAGCTTTACTCGATGACTGAGCATTTCGTGCTTTGGGACGGCCTCTTCGGGTATCTCTGCGGTTGCAAGCCGTTCATAAGCCATTCAAGCGCGAGCAGGACCCTGCTCTTTGACCTCAAGAAGGAAGATTGGTCGGAAAAGATTCTCGGGATGGTGGACGTGGACAGGACGAAACTCCCAAGATGCCTGCCAAGCGGAACTGTCGCCGGACATGTCTGCAAACCTATGGCGGAAAAGCTCGGACTCCCGGACCACGTAGCGGTCGTAGTGGGCGCCCACGACCAGTGCTGCAACGCGCTTGGCGCCGGGATTTGCCGCCCCGGAAGTGCCGTGGACGGAATCGGCACCTTCGAATGCATTACTCCAGTATATCAAGAGATTCCGGACATGGAACGGATGCGCCAATGCGGCTTGAACATTGAGCATCACGTCGTTCCCGGCCTCTTCGTGTCTTTCATCTTCAACCAAGCTGGCTCTCTCGTAAAATGGTTCCGCAGGACTTTCGCGTCGGCGGAAGACGATCCGAACATATACGAAAAGCTCTCGGCGGAAATGCCTCCCGATCCAAGCGGATTGACCGTCCTGCCCTATTTCGAGCCGACAGGCGCCCCATGCTATGTTTCGGACGCGTCGGGCATCATAGCCGGACTGAGGACAAGCAGCAGCAGAGGAGAGATACTCAAGGGAATAATGGAGGGAGCAACCTTCTACTTCGCGCAATGCGTGAATCTCACCAAGCAGCTGGGGATAGACAGCTCCAGTTTCGTAGCGACAGGAGGCGGGGCAAAGTCGGACTCCTGGCTCCAGATGAAGGCCGACATAATGGGTGTGCCCTACATGCGTCCCAAGGTAAGCGAGGCGGGTCTTGCCGGTGCCGCGATGCTCGCCGGAATGGGTGTCGGAGAGTTCAACT
>CAZANS010000096.1:0-802 GCA_964486565.1 uncultured Victivallales bacterium | reverse complement strand
CGTCGAAGCCTTCGTCTCGATCGAGAGATGCTTCGAGCCGGATCCGCGCAGGCAGGAAATCTACCGAACCAAGCTCATCAAATACGAAAGACTGCTCCGCGAATGCAAAATCCCGGGCTCATAGTGCATTCGGAACTGTTTTGAACGGGGTATCGAGCCGCTGACTGATAGGAACTTTTTTCCCATCATATAGAGATTACTTGCGGTGAGAGCAAAGTCAAGCACTGCGACCGAGAACTGCCTGATAGACCTCGCGGATCAGTTCAAAAGCGATTTTGGGAAGCACACCGAGAAGTTTGCGGTCGAATCGGACGAACTCCGCGAATAACGCGAATCTGCGCGAAGTAAGGGGACACGCTCAGGATAAGAAAAGCTTCTACCCCAGAGAAGACACATCGGAAAATATATGGTCTGCTTGGAATGGATCCGGGAATAATACGTCCAAAACGGTCGTGGAGTCGCAAAGCTGCGGACGACCTGTAGTGAGCCAATTTCAAAACTCCCCGTGCCCGCGCGGCTTGCCATTTTGGATGCGCGGTCCGACAGCGACGTTGACTTGTGCCTTGTGAGCGAAGGTGCCGACGAGCAGTTCGCCGCCGCCGCGAATTTCAGACGGGCTACCCGAAATATTCGTCCAAAGCCTGCCTTCACACTTATTCCTATTGCCCCGGCGCGTTTACGGGAAAAGCAGAAAACAGGAGACCATTTTTTCCAAACAGTTTTGCAGGAGGGGGTAAAACTTGGCTCGTAAGACAGACTCAAACAATCCGTGCATCCTCAAACTTCAGCACTACTTTCATGG
>CAZANS010000095.1:0-8284 GCA_964486565.1 uncultured Victivallales bacterium | reverse complement strand
CTCGACTGCAGCCTCCCGTAGGAGTCTGGGCAGTGTCTCAGTCCCAGTGTGGCTGGTCGTCCTCTCAGACCAGCTACCCATCGTTGCCTTGGTAAGCCGTTACCTTACCAACAAGCTAATGGGACGCGAGCTCATCCCTAAGCGATAAATCTTTAGTTTTCCCGTCATGCGACGGGAGACCACATTCGGTATTAATCCCGGTTTCCCGAGGCTATTCCCAACTTAGGGGCAGATTACTCACGCGTTACTCACCCTTTCGCCACTAATCGACGGAAGCAAGCTTCCATCTCATCGTTCGACTTGCATGCCTAATCCATGCCGCCAGCGTTCGTTCTGAGCCAGGATCAAACTCTCCGTAAAAAATTTACTTCCGTTTCGGGAAGTGTTTTACATTGGTTTGATGTGCTCCTGTTCATTGTTATAATGAGAAACACTCAAAAGTATTTTGTGCGGAAACATCGCACTATTCAGTTTTCAAAGAGCAAGGGCGTTCAGAAGAGCGGGCGATGAACAAAGCATCTGGCCGCGTACTTATCGAGCCCTTTAATAATTCTATCAGAAACAACCGGTGTTGTCAACACCTTTCCGAAAAAAAACAATATTTTCATCGGGGACGTTTAATTTATCACTGTTTTTACAGGATGCAAACGTCTTTTCAACATTTCTTCGAACTTTTTTCGCTTTTCCGGACGTGTGGCCTGACTGCCTGATCCATCTGAGCGGCTCATAAGATATGACTGATTGCGGAAGGTGCAAGCGCGAAATGGATAAAAAAACGCATTTTTTTTTGGTGATTCACAACGTGTTGTTTTACAACGATTTATGCATGGGTGACCAGTGTATGGATCCCTGCTGCGATGAGGATAATGCCTGCAGCGGTCTCGATTTTCCCCTCGAGGACATGGCCTGTCACTTCGCCCAGGAGGACGCCTGCGGTGCAGACGATGAAGGTCACCGCGCCTATTATTGCTGCGACGGCGAAGACTGCCGGTCCGAGGACAAGCGAGAGCGAGAATCCTGCGGCGAAGGCATCTATGCTGGTGGCGACGGCCAGCATGACAAGCGTTTTGAATGCCAGCCTGCCCTCCTTTTTCCTTTTTTGCTCTTCATCTATGAAGTGTGCCTCGTAGATCATTTTTAGGCCTATTGCTGCAAGGATGGAGAAAGCGATCCAGTGATTCCAAGAGGAGAGGAAATGTGTGAAGGGCTTGCCGATGATAGCTCCTAGCAGCGGCATGGCGGCCTGGAAGGCCCCGAAGGTGAATCCCATCCTCACAGCCTCGGCCATGCGGTTTTTTTTGATCGAGGCCCCAGTGGCGATGGATACTGCGAGAGCGTCCATTGAAAGCGAGATGGCGATGAGGAAAACGGACACCGGAGTCATGGATTATTGCCTTTCTCGGCGGGGTGGGGGGGAGGATATCTCCAGGGCCTGGGCAAGGTCGGCGTGGAAGTCGTCTAGTCTGCCGGCCAGCAGGAGTATGGCGGCATGGGTCTGCATGGCGGCGGCGAAGGTCACTCTTGAAGAGAGGGTACCTGAATCGTCGCCGACCTCGCTTTGGAGGTCGCCGATGACGAACATGAGTGGCCTGGGTGAATGGATCCGGATTCTGGAGAGGGGGCCGCAACCGGCGATGCCGGACACGGCGAGGAGTGGAGTGCCGGGGAGGTGTTTCAGGCAGTATGCGGCCAACGCGGCCTTGGAGTCAGGTCTGTCGAAGCACTCGAGGATGATGTCGTGCTGACCGTGTATTATGTCCTTTGCGTTGTGGAATGTGAGCATGTCCTTGATGGATCGGATTCTGCTGCCGGGGTTTATGGCCAGCAGGTTTTCCTTGAGGGCCTCGACCTTGACTTTCCCGATCTGGTGCCGGAAGTAGAACTGGCGGTTAAGGTTTGCCGGCTCGACGATGTCATGGTCGAGTATGGTGAGCGAGTTTGCGCCGGCGCGCACGAGCATCATCGCGGCGTTGGAGCCGAGGCCGCCGGCCCCCGCGATGAATATGCTCTTTTCGGATATCAGTTTCGTAAGCCCCGGAGGGTTGGATGCCAGATATGGGTCGCAGGAAGTCATCCGCCACCTACGAAAGAGAAGAGGTCCAGCTCGTCCCCGTGGTTGGGCACAGTTGCTCCGAAATCGTCGTGGGGAACGATTTCCTGGTTCAAGGAGACGAGAGTGCTGCCGGGATCCGCGCCAAGGCTTTCCAGGATATCCGAAATCGAGATTCCATCTGCGAACGGCTCCGGGTTGGCATTTATTTTGAGAATCATTTTTCACCTCTTGCCGGTCGGCCGCCGTGGGCTGCGGATTTAGCAGTCGTCAGCAGACTTCTTCCATTGTACATTAGATCTTTTGCATCTGGCACAGCAAGAGCGGGCGAATCCAGCGCGGAAGCTTTCTCGATAAGCGAGATTCTCTGCTCGGCCGCGGAGGAATGGTGAAGTACGGCCTTGCAGAGCGCGGCGGATTTCAAATCCTCGAGGCCTGGCACTCCGAGCACCGAGCCGCGAAACTTCTCCTGATGCTCCCCCCATTCAGCCCATGCGGAGGCTGCAAAGCTGGCCGCGTCTTCGTCCCGCCCGTCCCTGATCGCGAGATAGGCGTTGAAAAGAGAAGCCTCGATCAGGATCTGCTTGTATCTGGCGGTATCCCTGGTCTGAAGTCTTGTTATCTCGGACATGTAGAAATCCTGGATGTCCGCGTCGAAACCATTTCTGAGCCTCTTGTAGTCTTCAAAGAGGCTTGCCGCCAGTACAGGCTCCTGAAAGGCTATGGCAATCGGTATGGCGTTCTCCAGGAAGTTCAGGCAGACCCCGATGTCAACCCCGGCGGTCTCTAGCTCGGAAGTCATTTCCTCGTAGGTCCTGACCACCGCCGGGCCGACATCAGGATCGCATGTCGTAACGAAAAGCCCTGTCGCGGGATTCTCCACCACCGCGCCTCTGGCAAACCCCTGCTGCATCGCCGACGGGATTATGCTGCGGTAGTTCACATAGCCTTGGGAGTACTTCCGATGGTCGTCCCTGACGCCCCAGTATATTGCCGAGGCATGGGGCAGGCACCAGTTAAGCGGTCCGAACTTCTTGTCCTTCTCCAGCATCTTGGCTGGTTCAAGCTTGAGCGTGTCGGTCAGGAAGGCCAGGCGGCGGCTAATAGGATCCTCCAGGCGCCTGTAGTCGGGATTCTCATCCATGTGTTTGAGAAGCGTCATGATCTCATCTCGGTCTCCCCGCTCCAGCGCCTCACCCATTATGTCGTGCCACGACCTGACGTAGAACCGGAACTCAGTGTCAGTCAGACCTCCCACCCGGTCCAGATACAGCCACGCCAGCTCGCTCTTGATGAAATAGTCCCCAGGCTTGATCTTCAAGCCCTCGTCGCGCAGCATCCTTATCCCGTTGTGTATCCATTCCCATCTCATCTCGGCGGTCGGGAACTCGTAGGCGATGTTGTATGCAAGATTCCAGGCGTGGAAGGTCCAGACATATGAGTTCTCTGGCTGCATTGCAGTGACCCACTCGGTGACCTTGATTATCTCGAAGAACTCACCCTGCTCCTGAAGCTCGGACACGCGCCACCATAAAGCGTCGGCGATAAGCCCTCTGAGCGGGCCGAGAGCCACGGTGATCAGGACCAGCGAGGGTGGCAAGGTCTTGTTGCTCATCAGCCCCGATCCGGAGTCCTGCCATCTTACAGGCGCGATGCCCAGCAGGTAATTCAGGAAGACGCCCGTGGCGAGCACGCCCGCGACAAGCAACTTCCTGATGCGTCTTTTGTCCTTCTTGTATGTCATGACTGCAGGATCTTGTCGATCTCCTTCTTTGTCAGGGATGTTACCCCCAGCGCCAAAACGGCAATGAAATATGCGGCGAAGCCAGGTCCCCACTCAGCGAGGAGCTCGGCGGCAGGAACAGATATGCCCTCCGAGAACATCCTGCACACAGGAGGTGCCTTGGCGCTCTCGGTAAGCCAAAGCCCTGTTCTAAGAAAAGCGGAAAGCACGTCTCTTGTGAAATCCGGGTCGAAGAATTGCAGATCCTCGAGGACGCCTGCGAAAAACCCCGAGAAAAGGCCTGTCATGAAAGTGGATATGGAAACGAAGACAGCTACCGAGAAGGAGAATATTGACGAGAAAGTGAGCGAGAGGGCGACCAGCAGCGCCATGTGCACCAGCGAGAAGGCGGTTGCAAGGAAGGAGTTTTTGAGCAGTCCGCCGCTGCTATAGAGCATAAATAGTCCACCGTGGTGGACGGGGAAGATTATATAGTTACCCCCTTCCTCGGTGAACGACAATTTCAACTGCCTTTCTTTAGGGACGCTGTCGAGCGGTATTTTGAGCTCGTGCGGAAGGAAGGGGTAGTCGGCGAACTTGGAAGCCCAGACAGTCTTGCCGTGGCCGTCGGAGATCCTCCACTCCCCCCTGACCATGCTCCTCTGGATGTTCGAATATATCTTGAATCTAAGCAGTATGAAGTCTCCTCTGGCACCATCTGGGTTCCATCCAAAGACCCAGCTTCCCGTCTCGCCCGGAGGTATGTTCTGCCGTTCCTTCTTTATCTCGTCTAGAATCACCTTCCTGCGCTTCCAAACATCGTCGTGGTCATGGTCGCAGCCCTGATGGTCGTCATCGCAGTCGTGATCATCCTCCTCGAGAGCCAGGCCGTACTCGGCGACCCTTCGCTCGTATTCTGCCCAGATGCCTTTCATTGCCTCCGAGAGATCCGGGGCGCAGAGATGCCAACTGCTGAAGAACCTCTCCTCCAGGTGGGATTTCTCCTCGGCCTTGGGCCAGCCGCCAATGAAAACCACGCATGACAAGGCCAGAGCGGCCGAGCAGGCAAGAAAAACCCCCACTCCCACCGAGAATATCCCCAGGAAGTGCCCCCCCCATAGCTGCCACCGGTGGACAGGTGCCGCGGAGACAGTGTGGAAACGCCTTTCGTCTATGTCCTTGCGCAAAGAAACGCAACCGAAATACATCAGAGATATGTTCAATACAGCCGTGAAGGCTGAGAGGGAGTATCTAAGCCTGAGCTGAAGCTCGTTGACCAGGGTGCTGTCGCTGTTGGTGGCGAAGAACATGAAGACGGTCGTGATGACGCAGAAGATGAGCAAACCCCAGCCGGCACCTCTCCGGAAGGTAGTGATGAAGACTATTCTCGCTGTGCTACCTATTTTCCTCATCGGCCGCTCCCGGGACACACTTGCCCGTTAATTCCCCTTCTCTTCATTGACGCCATCCCTGAGGTACTGCGCCACGCCTTCGCCGCGTCGCGCCCCGGAGGTCTCGATGTTGCTTGCCCCCGCCTCCTGCACTACGGAAAGGAAATAGTCCTCGAGAGTCCTAATAGGGTGGCTCACCTCGAAGGCTCCGCCCTTGGCTGGGCTGAGTATTTTCCTTGCAAGCTCTATCTTGTCGTCGGGCACGGAGGGGCATCTTATTATTATCTCCTCGGGTCTTGCCAGAAGATCCCCTATCTTCCCGGAGGCCTGGAGTCGCCCCCCGTAAAGTATCATGATCGTATCGCTGATATCCTGGACATCCGCCAGAAGATGGGTCGTCAGCAGAACAGTCTTGCCGCGCTCTCGCAGGGTCGTGATCAGATCCTTGATCTCCCTGCAGCCCACAGGATCCATGCCTGCAGTAGGCTCGTCAAGAAGAAGCAGGTCCGGGTCGTTGAGAAGCGCCTGCGCCAGCCCGAGGCGCTTCCGCATGCCGTGCGAGAACTCGCCGACAAGCCTCCTGCCGATGTTGTCGAGCCCCACCATTTTCAGGAGCTGCGAGATTCGCAGCGCCGCCTCCCTGCGCTCAATACCAAGAAGATCCGCAAAAAACTCAAGCGTCTCCTCCGCAGTCAGATTCGTGTAAAAGGACGTCCTCTCAGGAAGATAACCTATGCGCTCCTTGGCCTTGACGTCCCTCGGAGACTCGCCCAGGACCTTCAACTCCCCAAATGTCGGGTAAAGATGACCCAGAAGTATCTTTATCAACGTGGACTTCCCAGCCCCGTTGGGACCCAGAAGCCCTGTTACAGACCCCTGCCGCACCTCGAAGTTCAGGCCGTTGAGCGCCTTCACCCTCGGCTGTCCCCAGAAGTTGTAGAAGACCTTGCTGACCCCCTTGCAACTTATCATTATCTTGTCGTCGGCCATCTTTTTCTCCTACTTGTATATAAGGTACTTTTCTCTTTTAGTGCGGAATTCGCTTAGTGGCACCTCCCAAGATGCCGCAATCCTCCGGTAGGGGATCCCGCCCTGAAGCATGCGGCGCACCGAGGACGTACCCATGGCCTTGTCAAATATCGCATGCTTGTCCTGCCGCCAGACAAACCTGGAGGATCCAGGGTAGCTGTCCCTGAGGTGACAGATTATCGCCACCTCGGTGGTGGTCGGCCTGAACATCGCCGGGTCGGTGACGTGGATCTGGACACCTTGGATGTTTTTCTCAGCGTAGGCCGCGTAGAACGGCTTGTAGTGTATCGGCTTGAACCTCACCCCAGGCAGTTGCAGGCCGTTCAACTCCGACGCAGTCCTGTCTGCATCCATCCACGGGGCGGCGACTGCCTGGAAAGGCAGCGTATAGCCAATGCCGATGCTCACACATCCAATCTCTCCTATCGTCCCGGTGGCCGCGAAGCACAACGCCGCCTCGGGGCTCGGGATGTGCGGCGAGGTCGGCACCCAGGGCAGACCGGTGTCGCGCCAGCTCAAGCCACGCCTAAAGTTGAGCATCGGAACAATCTGAAGCTTGCAACGTATGCCCTCCTCGGTGTTGAGGTATCTGGCCAGCTCCCCCACAGTCATCCCGTAAACCCTCGGGACCGGATAGAGCCCGATGAATGAAAGATATTTCTTCTCGGCGACGGGGCCGTCAACCACCTGCCCACCGAAAATGTCCGGCCGGTCAAGCACTATCACAGTCTTTCCCGATTCCGCCGCGGCACTCATGCACTCGGCCAGGTGCCAGATGTAGGTGTAGGCCCGGCTGCCGACATCCTGTATGTCGTACACAAGCACGTCTATCTGCGACAACGCCTCCCTGGATGGCCTGTGCCCCCCGCTGCCGTACAGAGAGTGCACCGGCAGCCCTGTCTGCGCGTCACGGCCTCCCTTGACATGCTCCCCGGCCCTGACATCGCCCCTGATCCCGTGCTCCGGGGCGAACAGCGCCACCAGATTGATCCTTGGGTGCTGTCGGAATATGTCCACCGTGGCGTTGAGATTGGCATCAACACCAGTGGGATTAGTTATCAACCCGACGCGCTTGCCGGCGACTATGTCCGTATATCTTGAAAGAAAGACCTCGAGTCCGGAGTAGACTCTTGCCCCGGAGGCTTCCGCCTCTGGCAGGGTAACGACAGAAAGGATGCCAGTCAAAACTATAAAGCCCTTCAAAAGTTTTAATTTCTTCTTTATCAATGATGTACCAACTGCTGGGAGGCCCGCCGCGGAATAGATCGCACGGGAGTGGCCGCTGTCATTCCCCTGAATCTGTGTGGACATTTGCGACCTCAGTGTTGCTGGCGACAAAACGCCGCCTCGCCCGCTCCGAGACGCTGAAGTTGTAAAACATCGCAGTCAGACAGGCCAAAACTCCGCCAAGAACAAAAAAATTCGTGCTGTGGAAAAAGAAAACGAGCAGAAACCCTATACCAAAGGTCGCGAACTCGATGAAAGCATTTCTAAGGCTTATCCACCTAGGGATGGCGATCGAGCCGTAGAACCCATGGTCCGGCTTCATCAGAGTGAATACGGTCACGCATCTTATGTGCCTGAAGTGCACACATGCCTCCATCAGGATGAAGTATCCGCATATCAGCTCGTAGAAGCGCCATCCGGAGTACAGGCGGCATGTGTAGAGCATGATCCACAGCGCGAGGGTTGTCAGGGAAAGCTCAGAGAAATATCTGAGCAGCAGCCTCCCGGGGCTCTCCAGCTCCTCGATAGTTATGTGCTTTAGGTTGTAGCCCTGCTCGAATATGCAGAACTTCCTGACCTGCTTGTAGTAGAGCCTCGTGCCCCAGTAGTTCATCAGCCAGTCGGAGGAGTAGATCAAGACCCACACCAACGCCATCGTCGTCGGCCTGAAGAAAAAGAAGCCATCCACCAAACCCTGACCCTCAGGATCCAGAAAAGGCAACTCCGACATCGCTATCGCCAGTGTCACAAGCATATCATTATTTCCTGAGCAAACTTCCTGTTAAGCCGAGAACTAAGACCTTTAAATATTAGCCGATGAAGCAGGAAAAGTCAAGGTTCGACGGAAAAAATAAGGAAGTAGGG
>CAZANS010000094.1:0-8294 GCA_964486565.1 uncultured Victivallales bacterium | reverse complement strand
GGCGGTCTGGAGCTTCCGGAGGGCAAGGTCAGGTATGCCGACCCGATATTGAAGCGCCTGGAGGATAAGTTCGAGCCGAAGAAGGTGTCGCCCTATTTTTTCGAGTTTGTGCGTGATGGATATGATGTGGCGGATGGTATAGCGATGCATCGCGGGAGCCTGCTTGATCTTCTTGTGCTTGACATGGAGAAGCTTGAGAGGCGCATAGAGCGTCTTGGAGGGGATGGAGTGGATGCAGATTTTCTGCGGAGGTGTTTGCTTTATCTTGAGGGTGAGCGTGCGCTTTGCGACATGGAGGTGTCCGCGGAGGAGTGGAAGATCTTATCCGAGCTGGCGCCTTTGAGCTGGAAGCCAGTGCTGGTCTTGGACGATGCCTCCCCGGACGTGAACTCTCTGATCGAGCAGGTGATGGAGAAGGCAGGGGTGATGTTTTTCTACACCGCCGGCAAGCCTGAGGTGCATGCGTGGTTTGTCAGGGAGGGGTCCGACATCGTCGCCTGCGCCGGCAAGATCCACTCCGACCTGGCTCGGGGGTTCATCAAGGGCGAGATCGTGAATGTCGAGGACTATGGAGATGCTCACAACCTCAACGATGCTCGCGCAAAAGGTCTGACGAAGCTGGTTGACCGGGACTATGTCGTCCGGCAAGGGGATATCCTCGATATCCGATTCAATGTGTAGGCTCACGGTATGCCGTGAGCCTACATGCCGTGGCTCATTGCGCCTTACTTTGCGGCCCAGCGCATTCCTCTTCTGAGTATTTCTTTGACTTCCGGGACGTTGAAGTCCGCGGCGACATGCCCTAGGGAGGTGTAGAAGACCTTTCCCTTTCCGTACATTCTTTTCCATACTACCGGCATGACAGTACCTTTGATCCATATGCACTCGGCCTCTTCGCCGCTGAATGTAGTTGTGGCGAGGACGTTGTTGCCCGGGTCGGTGTGCATGTAGTACTTCTCGGAGGTTATTTTGAAGTCCTTGATGCCGGCCACCACGGGGTCGTCAGAGATGATGTTGACTGTGTACTCGATGATATTTCCGGGGTGTGCGACCCACTGTCCGCCGACCATCCACTGGTATTCAGTGTTGGATCTAAACGAGTCGCCCATGCCGCCGTGCCATCCTGCTACTCCAATGCCCTGTTTGACTGCGCCGATGAGTCCTGCTGCCTGTTCCGTGCCGATCTCCGACATGGTCCAGCATGGCACTATCAGGTTGAACGAGCTTATGGCTGCAGGGTCTGCGTAGGAGTCCATGGAGTTTGCGAGAGTCACGTCGTAACCTTCTTCTTCGAGGATTGATGTTGCGACTTTCGCACATGCCTCCGGCTCGTGTCCATCCCACCCGCCCCAGGTTACAAGTGCCTTTTTCATTTTGATCTCCTGCCTTTTCGAGTCGTTGTAGTTTTGGTGCCTTATGCCATTTTTCCTTCTGAGAGTCCGACGGGCAGGGCCTCGGGCTGCGCGCATCTACTCTCGACAAGGACGTGTTTGTTGGATTGCGAGGATTTCTCGAAGGCGTGCATGACCTCGAGCACGTGGTACGCGAGTTCCCCGGAACACCTGTTTGGCTTGCGCCTGGCGATGGCGTCTGCCATGTCTGCGACCCCGATGCTCCTCATGTTGTCGGTATAGACGTGTGAGAGTGGTGCCTCTGTCCAGTCCCTTCGGTTGGTGCTGACTCTTACCGGGCCTGAGAATGTGTTCGGGTCGGGGACGACGATACTGCCTGCGGTGCCGTATATCTCGATGTTGCTGTGAGTATGTTTGAGGACATCGAAGCTCATGACGACGGTGATGATTGCGCCGCAGTGGAAGTCGATGACACCTGCGAGGTGTGTCGAGACCTGCACGGGCAGCACAGTCCCCTTGGTGGTCTCTGCGGTGGCGACTCTGGAGTCGTGTGCCCTGCCTGCCGATGCGCAGACTCTCTTTACCGGGCCGAGCATGTTGACAAGAGCGGTGATGTAGTATGGCCCCATGTCGAAGAGCGGCCCGCCGCCCTTGAGATAGTAGAAGGCCGGGTTGGGGTGCCACGACTCGTGTCCGGGACAGAGCATGAAGGCCGTTCCGGCAACTGGCTTGCCGATCCAGTTGTCGTCAATGAGCTTTCTGCAAGTCTGGTTGCCGCCGCCCAGGAAGGTGTCGGGCGCGCAGCCGGTGTACAGCTTTTTCTTCTTCGCAAGATCGAGGACTTTCTTGCCGTCCTTCAACTCGATCGCGAAGGGTTTCTCGCAGTGAACGTGCTTGCCAGCCTCGAGAGCCCTGAGGTTTATCTCGGCATGCGCCTGGGGGATGGTCAGATTGAGTATTATGTCAATTGACTTGTCCGAGAGTATCTGGTCAACGCTGAGGGGCTTGACGCCGAATTCCTCGGCCTTTGCCTTTGCGGCTTCCGTTTTTAGGTCGGCGCAGGCTGTTATCTGAATATTCTCAAAGGTCCTGGAGGCGTTGAAATAAGCTCCGCTGATGTTCCCGCATCCGATGACCCCGACTTTCATTCTCCTCGACATCTCTCTCCTCCGTGAGTGAAATTAAAACACGATATTGACAATTTGATTAGGTTATTGTATATTCACAAGGCTTTCAATGTAAAAAAAAGTTTTTTATATGGATAATTTTATCAGACATGTTGCGCATCTGCCTCGTCGTTTCGGGACGCGCTTCCACGTGGGCACTATCGGATATGACCCGCTGAAGCGTGATCTGGTGTCACATGCGTTCACGAGCTGCAACTTCTCATTCATATTGAGCGGTCACGGCAGCTACGGTTTCGGTGGGCGGGAGTGGGCCGTGGAGTCACCGTGTGTGATAACTCAATGGCCTGGGATAGATTACAACTACGGTCCTGGTGATGGGGGCAGTTGGGAGGAGCTGTTCTTTATATATGACAGGTCGCAAGGAGATTTGTTCGAGAGCAGCGGGATATACAAGCATGAGCAGCCGATATGGTATGTTGGGGGAGGGGGGCTTTTACGCAAGAGGCTGCGGGAGCTTCTGTCATGCCTGAGTGGTGAATCCGGCGAGTTTTCGGCCGACATGTTGGACATCATATGCGAGGGGATGATAGTCGAGAGTCTTCTGGGCGAGGCTGCGCCGCCTGTTTCGGAGCAGGAGGCTGCGGTGAGGAGGGTGTGTTCCCTGGTCAGCGGCAGTTTCCTTGAGTATCACGATTTTGACAGCCTCGCGAGGAATAACGGGATATCCGGCTCGACGTTGAGGCGGTACTGGCGGGAGAGCTATGATCTTCCGCCAGGAAGGTATGTGATGCGGCTGAGGCTGATGGAGGCATGCCGTCTGCTGGTTGAGACGGATTGCAGCATAGGACGCATAGCCGGCATGCTGGGTTTCCGTGACCCTCTGTACTTCTCCAGGCGCTTCCGTGAGGACATGGGTGTCACCGCCAGCGATTACCGCACGCAGAACCGTTACAAGTGAAAAATCGGAATGCGGGATCGCTAAATGGCTTCTGCTACCATGTCTCCGACCTGACTTGTAGAGTAGCCCATTTTGCCAGCGGCCATTGACTTCAGCTTGGTCGAGGTGGTCTTGATTACGGCCTGCTCGATGGCGTTGGCCGCGTTGCTCTCGCCGAGTTCCATGAGCATCATCGCCCCAGAGCAGATGGCGGCCAAGGGGTTGATCACGCCCATTCCCGTGTATTTTGGAGCCGACCCGCCGATGGGCTCGAACATGCTGATTCCCTCCGGATTGATGTTGCCGCCTGCAGCGATGCCCATCCCGCCCTGCGTGATTGCTCCGAGGTCGGTGATGATGTCGCCGAACATGTTCCCCGTGACGATGACATCGAACCAATCGGGATTCTTGACCATCCACATGCATGTGGCGTCGACGTGGCAGTAGTCGGTCTTGACCTGCGGGAACTCCGGGGCGATCTCGTACATCGCCCTTTCCCAAAGGTCATAGACGAAGGTCAGGACGTTGGTCTTGCCGCAGAGTGTCATCTGGCCGATCTTGCCCGCCTGCCTGTCCTTTTCGGAAAGCCCCTTCCAAGGATTGCTTTCGGAGTGCCTGGAGAGCACCTGCTTGAATGCGTAGCGCAGGCAGCGTTCGACCTGGAACCTTGAGTATACCATGGACTGCACGGCGACCTCGTTGGCAGTGCCCTTCATGGATATGCCCCCTATGCCGGTGTAGAGTCCGCCTGTGTTCTCCCTTACCACCACATAGTCTATATGCTCGGGAGTCTTGTCCTTAAGTGGGGTCTCGACCCCGGGGTATAGCTTGACAGGTCTGAGGTTGATGTACTGGTCAAGCTCGAAGCGCAGCTTTAGGAGGATACCCTTCTCCAGGATTCCCGGCTTGACATCCGGATGCCCGATAGCTCCGAGGAGGATCGCGTCGAACTGCCTCAGTGTGTCTGCAGCATTATCCGGGAGGACGACACCGGTTTTGAGATAGCGGTTGCCGTCCCAGTCGAAGTTTGTCATCTCGAGCTTGAATCCGAACTTGGCAGCGGCCGTATTCAGTGTTTTCACCGCCTCTGCTGTGACTTCTGGCCCGGTCCCGTCGCCGGGAAGCACTGCGATCTTGTAGGTCTTGCTTGACATTTTTCCTTCCTTTATTTCTCTTGCCGCCCCGGGCGAGCCGGGGCATAATTAAATTGCATGAACCTCTTCCGCCCCATGACACCGTCACCGCAGGGGGCGTAGAGTGCGTAATATAGACTGCCGGGCTGACAATAAAAGCTCCGAAAGGCGAAAATTTGAACAAGAGAGCCAATTTCAAAACTCCCCGTGGCCACCTGCCTGTGCGGTGCATTCAGACAGGCGCGGCATGCAATTTTTGATGTGAGGCCATGCCGATGCGGAACTGGCTCAAGAAAAAAAAACGTCTTGGAGAGTCTTAGGGGCTTGCATTCCGATTTTGGCGGTGTAGAGTATTGCTTTGACTTGGCACGAAATCTTTAAAAGGAAAGATGGGGATTGAGTATGAAGAAACTTAGTTTGATTGTGGCGGCGTTGGCTCTGGTGCTGCTGGCCGGTTGCGCGACGGCGGTTCCGCGCGGAGGTATTTATTCGGAAATGACACTGCCGGCATTGGCCACTGGGAACCAGGCGTTGACAAAGACGACCGGGTTGAAGATTGGCAAATCCTCATGCGTGTCATGGTTCGGCATGGTCGCCACTGGCGACGCCAGCATAGAGGCTGCGTGCGAGAAGCTTGAGATCAAGAAGATATACCATGTTGACTGGAAGGTTGAAAGCGAACTTCCTCTCGGCATCAAGACTGTTTACACGACAATAGTCTACGGAGAATAAGCGGAGACACCGACTTGTCGTAAACGTTGTTTGAATTGAAGTGCCAGTCGAATTAAAGAGCGGACGATACTTCCGCTCTTTTTTTTTTTGAACAAACCCCGTGCGCCGCTGTCGAAACAAATGTGCTTATGCTGCTTGATTAGGCATGCAGTTCATTGTAGAGTTGTCCTTAAGGACATGCTGTTGGTTAAAAAGAGGAAAGGACTTGCTGTTATGAGAACGGGATTGCTGAACTGGCGTATTGCGCTTAGTGTTTTTTTTATCTTGTCGCTTCCATGGCGCGGCCACGGGGAAGATGATTTCAAGTACGACCCGGAGATAGGGATAATCGCCAGGGTGACGGCGACGATGCTTGCAGAGCAGCAATACCGCCACCGCAAGACCGATGATGCATTGTCTGCGGATTTTTTTGACGAGTACTTCCGAACGCTGGATCCTTGGAAATTCTATTTAACCAAGGAGGATATCGTGAGTCTAGCAGATCAGAGGCTTGATCTTGACGACCAGATCAAGCGCGGGGATGTCTCGTTCGGTTTCAAGGGCTACGGCCTTCTTGTCAAAAGAATGAAGGAATATGCGGTTTTCGCCGAGGGTTTGCTTGAGAAGGGTTTCGACTTCACCTTGGATGAAAGCATCCAGCTTGACCGCAAGGAAGCAGAATTCCCCACCGCGGCGGAGCAGAGGGATCTGTGGCGGCGGCGTCTGAAGAACGACTATCTGACGATGCTTGTGGCGGACAGGGCTTTTGCCGATGATGAATCCAAGACAGAGGAGGAGAAGGAGAGGGAGAAGGTTGTCGGCCTGTGGAGGAAGCCTCCCAAGGAGCGCCTGATCTCGCGAATAAGCACTTCGACAAACAACCTTGAAGGCAGAAAGCAGCTCGAGCGTCTGGAGTTCTACCTTTCCGCCTTGTCTCGGGTCTGCGATCCACACTCGGCATATATGGCGCCCGAGTCGGTGGAGGACTTCGACATATCAATGAAGCTTTCGCTGGTGGGCATAGGGGCTGTTCTGACGACGGAGGAGGGCTACACGAAGATTGTGAGCATTGTCGAGGGTGGCCCGGCGAGCAAGGACGGGAGGCTGGAGGCAGAGGACCGCATAGTCGCCGTGGCGCAGGGGGGCGGCGAGCAGGTGGATGTGATAGATATGCCTCTCTCGGATGTTGTCAGGATGATCCGCGGAGAGAAGGGGACTTTGGTCAACCTGACCGTGCTGAAGGGCAAGATGGGGCTGAATGCCGTCCCTGAAATCATCAGCTTGGAGAGGGATGTGGTGAACCTTGAGGATCGTTTTGCGAAGAAGAGTATCAGGAATATAAAGACAGATGACGGTGTCGAGAAGAAGATAGGCATAGTTGATCTGCCGTCATTCTATATTGATTTTGCTGGCTCTCAGGGCGGCGTGAAAGATTTCCGCAGCTCGACGAGGGATGTGAAGAATATATTGGAGGAGTTTGCGGCAGAAGGTGTTGATGGGGTGGTGTTGGATCTCCGTCGGAACGGCGGTGGCGCGCTGAGGGAGGCGATTCTCCTCACAGGTTTGTTTTTCGACAGCGGCCCAGTGGTCCAGATAAGGTCTTCCGAGACAGGCGAGGTCTTCGTCGAACACGACATGGATGCCAAGATGTACTATTCCGGGCCGTTGGTGGTGATGATAGGCAGGCTAAGCGCCTCGGCGGCGGAGATTCTTGCCGGCGCCATACAGGATCACGGACGCGGGTTGATTGTCGGGGACGCGCATACCCACGGAAAGGGGACTGTACAGACGATTGTTGACCTTGACAAGATCGTAAGGTATTACGGCGTGTCGTTCAAGGCGGGCTCGCTCAAGCTGACGAGTGCCAAGTTCTACCGTATCAACGGCGACTCCACTCAGATAAAAGGGATAACCCCTGATATTGTACTGCCAAATCTGAGCGACGCGATGGAGCTTGGCGAAAGGCATTTGGAATATGCGTTGCCATGGGACAACATTGAGCCTGCGAGCTACAAGCCCTCGAAAGTGCTGGAGCCATTGATTCTCGGTTTGCGGGAGAAGTCCGCTGAAAGGGTCGGTGCGAACCAGAAGTTCGAGCAGCTGCAAAAAAACATCAAGCGTTTCAAGGCGATACGTTCGAGGAAGGAGGCGAGCCTGAACATTGAGGTGCGCTGGAGGGAGTACAAGGAGGAGAAGGAGCTGCTGGAGAAGGAGAAGTCATTGCTTAGCGAGTCGGAGGACCACACGGAGAAGGAGGCTGAGGACATACACCTCGGAGAGACTCTGGATATTATGTCGGATCTTGTAGGAATAGGAAAGATATGAGAGCCGATTTCAGAACTCCGCATGGGCACGGGGAGTTCTGCGGTTGGGTCATGAGACATGGGACAGCTTGAGATATGAAGAACAAAGAAAAAAATGCCCCCGCCGCCACGGCGGATGTTAAGATCGGCGCCAGAGAAGTGGACACCGTTGAGCCGGCAGGGGCCGACAATGGCGTATCTGCGGATAAGAAGGATCTGCCAGAGGTCAAGAGGGTCTTCGAGGCTCCTCTGCTGCCGATTCACGATGTGATCATCTTCCCCTACACGCTTTCGCCCCTTGCAATCGAGAGCAAGGATACGATCTCCATAGTCGAGGATGCCATAGCAGGTGAAAAGATAGTCTGTATATTCCCTGCGGCCCCTCCCGAGGACGGCGGCCGAATGGAGACTTTGGAGCCTCAGCTTGGCAAGCTCGAGTTCTTCGATTCCGGAGGCAAGTTGCTTTCAAGGGTCGGCACTGCCTGCAGGATAGTCAAGAAGCTTCGTTTCCCCGACGACACCGTCAGGCTGCTGGTAAGGGGGCTCAAAAGGATAAGCGCCCTTGCCGTCAAAAACTCCCCGGCAGGATCTATCGTTCTCTATGAGGACATGCTGACCATAGCCGAGGAGGACATAGAAGTTAGCGCTATGGCACAAAGCGTGATGAAGCTTTTCCAGGAGATCGTGACAATCTCACCCGTCATCCCCGAGGAATTGAAGATCGCGGTGCT
>CAZANS010000093.1:3319-8317 GCA_964486565.1 uncultured Victivallales bacterium | reverse complement strand
CAAGAATAAATACAAGGGGAAGGAGTACATCAACTATCAGTTGGTCGAGTCTGTGCGCACCCAAAAAGGGTCGCGCCACAAGGTAGTCTGCGCTTTGGGGAACTTGGCTCCCCGCAAGCCTGAGGAGTGGCTTAAACTCGCCCGCCGAGTCGGGGACGCGCTCGCCGGTCAGGCTGATATCTTCGAGGAGTGCCGCGAGGCCGGAAGTGTCCACGTTGGGCACCAGTTCTGGAAAAGGCTAGGGCTTGACAAGATACTCTCTGTCAACGGGTTCTCCGGCAGGGCTGCGAAGCTGGCGTGCGCCATGACGATGAACCGCCTGGTGTCTCCCTCGAGCGAGCACGCGATGCCGGACTGGATACGCCGCACGGCGCTCTCCGACATCCTGGGGGAGGACTTCTCCACCCTGTCCGAAGACCCGCTCTACCGCAATCTGGATATCCTGCACGCGGCACTCGAACCTCAAACCAGATGAAACAAAGCTATAGTGCAGATCATCCATATTTATATACGGGTTCTTCTACTCCAGGCTCCATTTCCAGGCGGGAACGACTCGCACCGTTCCGGTATTGGTCTTGATCGTTTCTTCCTGTCTGTGGGTCACGATCAAGCCATGCTTGAGACCGAATCGGCTCATGGCTGCTGTGAGTCCCGCCAGTTCGCGGCGACGGTTCTCGTCCGTGATCGCGAGACAGACCTGTATGGCGTTGACCACCCGGGCCCGTTCCTGCACGATGAAATCGCATTCGTTCGTCTCCGAAAAATAGGACACCGTCCGGTCACGCTTGTGCAATTCAAGCAACACCAGCGTCTCAAGCAGACGGCCGGCTTTCTCGGTCGGAACGAATTCACAGGCATTCACCATACCGGTATCGTTGATATAATACTTCTTCAAGGCCTGCGCCTGTTTGGCCTCGGAAGGATCGTGCTTCGGAACGGCGATGACAAAACAAGCGTCCGCAAAATGGTCGGCAAGCCCGTAAAGCGTATCCTTGGTCACGCGGACCTGGCGTGATTTAAGGTCGCGATAATATTTGTGTACGGAAAACACCTGCGCATTGCCGGAGACCAGTCGCCGGGCAAAATCCTTGACCAGATGAGGTCGCCGCACTCCGAAGCGCTCGACAATGTCGCGATAGAGCATGATCTCGAAATAGGATTGCAGCGTCTTGACGCGCGTCGGTTCATCGAACGAAACTACCTCGGGGAATCCCCCGTTATCGAGGAATCGGTCAAACTTCGCAATGATGCGGTTGCGAGCCGCCGTGGTTTTGGGAACGGCATCCGGCTTTTCACCTGCTATCCGCAGATATTCGCGAAACGAGAAAGGAAACAGCGTATAGGCAAGCGTGCGACCCCGCAACGCCGTGGCAATCTCGCGGCTGAGCAGCTTGGCGGACGAACCTGTGATGAACACATGTCGCGAAACGGTATCCACCATACGCCGGACAAATTTCTCCCATCCGGCAATATCCTGAATCTCGTCGAAGAAGAAATAGACCTGATCCAACGGCTGATCGGGGTATAGCTGCTGATAGGCATCGAGAACCAGTCCGAGGCTCGCGGCATCGAACTGCAGGCGTTCGTCTTCGAAATTGATATAGACGATTCGCCGGATATCCGTGGATGCCTGAAGCTGCTGGATCAGCGAGAAAAGGAACCAGGTTTTTCCGGCACGACGGGGCCCGATCACGGATACGACCTTCGGAGCGTCCAGCGGAACCTCAAGATCGCGGCGCATTACGCCCGCGGGAACCCCGGCGGCGTGGAAATCGGCAATCAATGTTTTCAGGACATCTATCATATTCTTTCCTTTACAGAGAGAAAGATAACGCTTGTTGTGCCATTATTGCAAGGAAACAATTGGCGACACTTACCCGCACTCACAAACTCACAGACTCCCACACGGCCTTCAAAATCTCGGTGCCCCTGCGCCTCAGTGCGAGGCATCATCTCCAAAGGCACCCGCCCACGCACTCCCACACTCTCGCTATTGACTAAGCATTTTTCAATCTCACGCAAAAAAATCTCAGTCTTTTATTGTCTACTAGCTCTTTCTCTAATTTTCCTTTTGATCGAATGCGCAGACCTTCTCCTCAATATATTCTGTTCGCCGACTTTTGTAAGCTTTGAAACAATTTTCAATATCTCATCGAATACAAATGAAAGTGGTTGGGCATCAAAAAATAGCATCGGACTGCCACATTCAACTTAACTGCGCGCGCCCTTTGCCACGCATCCTACCAACTGCGATCAATATACACGGCATTCTTTCAAAGTCAATAGCGAGTGTGACCCCCGTTACCCCAAGACATACTTCCGTTTTGACCCGGTCAATAAAAAGTGTGCTGAATAGTCCGTTGTTTTTCATGCTTACCTTATCACAGTCATTAATCCCTCTGTATTCAAATTGCTTATCAGTGGCGATCACATGCACTAATATCAAGCATTTTAGTGCACGTTATTTCGTCATGCACTGCCGTAGTGCATGAGTTATTGCCCGGACATCAACTCGTACAACTTAATGTTCAAATAAATATACTCTTTACCCATTGCCTCTTTTTTCAATATTCCAACATTGACTAGCTCAGTCAAATATCTGCTGGCTATGTTTCGCGAGGCTATCTTATTGCCGACGAGAAAAGCGATTTTCGTATATGGCTGCCGGAACAGAAGTTCAATCAGCTCCTTCGAGTAAACATGCCTGGGAAGCTCTTCTTTTGCTTTCTCCATAGTTTCGTCCATAAGACTTCGAATGGCGATTATTCTTTTTCGGGTAAAGACAGCGGTGTCCTCGACAGCCTTGAGCATGTAGAGTATCCAGGGCTCCCATTCCTGTTTTTCCGTTGCGGGTCTATATTGCCTGTCTCAGATGTAAAGGCTCGGAACAAAACATCGTTGGTAGTGATTATATTTTCTATTTCAGAACTGGCTTTTGCCTCCTGAAGCGTGAGTGAATTAACCAGTGTTTTTAGCGAGAACTTCGAATCTTCTGAATTAGCTGGATGTTTGTCATTGCCTTTCTGCATGTTATGTCTCCATATTCTGTTTTTTTAGCCATCTTGAGTAAATTTGACTCTATAATAACACCAAAGACTGATGTCAATCGTTAAATCGATACTTTTTTTTGAGGAATTTTGCGGTTGTGGGTTGGGGTGCTTTTTTGTGGGGGTTGTAAAATATTGTTAAAATTTCGCGAAACTGTATGCTTTTTGTAGGCCCAAGCTGTTTTTTTTGCAGCAAGATGCATTTTGATGCAGAATGATGAATTTCGTGTCATTTTGAGGCTAATTTTGGAGAAAGAATTGGTCGGAATGAGAGGATTTTCTTTCGCTTCGCTCAAGAACCGTCGCTCACTGTCGTTCGCTCGGGGCCGACGCTGCGCTAACCTCCTCGGAGGTTCTCATCCTCCAAAGGACTTCGGATGGGATAGTCTATTGATTGGTCGGAATGAGAGGATTCGAACCTCCGACCTTTTGACCCCCAGTCAAACGCGCTAACCAGACTGCGCTACATTCCGATTTTCAATTGCATCCAAGCTGCGGGTTATAAGATGCAGCGGTTGTTGATTTTTGCAAGCCGAATAGTTCTGAAGAGTTGATTTTTTCAGTATGAAGCTTGTGATTCCATATTCAGGAGGGTTGATTTCATGGAGTGTCCTCCGCCGTTAAAGCCTCCGGTTGTGCCGTTTGATGCGACTACCCTGTGGCATGGGACTAGTATTGGGAATGGGTTGTTTGCCAGGGCGTTTCCGACGGCCCTTGCTGCTGAGGGTTTCCCTATTGCTGCGGCGAGAGACTTGTATGTTATTGTAGTGCCCCTGGGTATTTTCAGAGTTTTCTTCAGTACGGTCTGCTGGAATGTGGTGCAAGACTCGATGTTGATATTTCTGCTTTCGGGAACGGAGTGCAATCCTGAGAGGAATTTTTCGATTCTGTCGGCGAGAGTGTCAATCTCGGGGGATGATTTTGTCCTGGCGTGCGGGAAACGGGATTTAATTTTCGCAGTTGCGTCCATAGTGGGCTCGGAGAGGACTATAGCGTGTATTTTGTGGGAGGAGCCATCTGGCTCCCAAAGTATGCCCACCGATCCGAATGAGCTAGACTCAACAAGTTTCAGGTTCATTCTGCGACGGACTTTTGTTCGGAGCGTGGCACCCACTGTATGTTTTCGGGTATGCCGATGGGGAAGGTCTTGACGTTGCGGTACCTTCTGCTCTGGGCGATAAGCGAGTAGTCGGAGAGCAGGAATGTGTATGGTTGCTCCTCGTGGAGTAGTTTGTGGAATTTGTGACAGAGTTTGACTCGCTCGTCAAGATCGAAGGTTACCCTGATCTGTTCGATAAGCTTGTCGGCATCGGCGTTCTTGAACCCTATGTGGTTGCTTGACTCGATGATGTCGGCCTGGCTGGAGTGCCACAACTGATAGGGGTCGGACTCCAGGCCCATGGCCCAGCCGCAGATTGATGCTTCGAAGTTTTTCTGTCCGAGCATCTGGACGAAGAGCGCCCAATCCACCATACGGATATTTATTATTATCCCTGCCCTTGCCATGTCCTCCTTGATCATCGGGAGCATCTTCTCGTAGTTCGGGTTGTTTCCGGGCGATAGGATTGTGAACTCGAACTTTTTCCCGTCCTTGTCGAGCATACCGTCCCCGTCTGAGTCGGACCAGCCAGCCTCGCCCAAGAGCTGCCTTGCCTTCTCGACTGAGAAGGGGAGGGGCTCGATGGACTTGTCGTTGTAGACGGAGTCTATGAAGAATCCACCGGTGATGATCCTTGCCAGGCCGTTGTAGACCTCGTTGATGATTCTCTCGCGGTCGACAAGAAGCGTCAGTGCCTGCCTGACTCTCTTGTCCTGGAAAATTGGGAGTGCTAGGTTGTAGCCGATGTATCTGTAGACCCTGCCTGGGTACTTGATCTTTACGAGGTGCCCTTTCTGGGGGTCGAAGTCTGGAGTGTTGGTTCGGTTGACCCATTGGTCGGGGGTGAGGGAC
>CAZANS010000093.1:0-3309 GCA_964486565.1 uncultured Victivallales bacterium | reverse complement strand
GACATCTGGTCAATCTTTGCTGCGGTTAGCGCCTGAAATTGGGTGTTTTTGTTCGGGATTATCCTAAGTTCGATGTCCTTGATGTTCGGCGCGACGCCGTATTTCTCACCGTAATACTTTTCCCAGCGGGTGAGTCTTATACTCTGTCCCTTGTCCCAGCCTGCGAACTTGTATGGTCCGCATCCGACGACGATGCGGTTTCTCTCGTGGTCGTCATTGAAGACTTTGCCGTCGAAGGGGCCGTCGTATGCGTGGTAGAGGTGTCGCGGGAGTGGCTGGAGTCCGAGAGTCATGCTTTCTGAGAGGAAGTATTTTCTGCTCCAGCGCACTTTGAACTCATAGTCTGAGACGAGCTCTATGCCCTCGAGGTCTATCATGTATGTCCTGATGGGGGCGCAGTCGGTGTCGGGGTTCTTGACCACGTCCACGTAGAATTTGAAGTCATGTGCTGTGATCTCCACGTCGTTCCATTGCTTGCCTGAAACTGGATCGGTGAAGTCATGCCACAGGACACCTTTTTTGAGTCTGATGGTGTATGTGAGCTTGTCATCGGAGAGGGACCAGCTTTCTGCTAGCATAGGCTCGAACTTCTCCGGGGCGTTGAAGTTCCTGTCGGCGAGCGAGTCGAAGCAATGCGACCAGATGCTGGAGACCAGAGACTCGTTGTTGATCATGTAGTTCATGTTTTTTGTCTGGCTCTGCATCGCGGAAATCCGTCTGCCCCCGGGCTCGGCGGCTGGGTCGAAGAACTCGAGATTCGCTATTTTTCCCTGTGTTCTCGGCGTGATGTCGGGTGTGGTTTGGGATATTGTCCTTGGAGCTTGGGCCAGCTCTATCAACGCGCGCTCGATCTGGCTCATCTTGGTGTCGAGACTGTTGAGCTGCCTTGATATGTTCTCCTCGCGGAGCCTCTTCAGATCAAGGGTGTTGACTGTCGCCCAGCCAAGAACAAGCACTGCCACAAGCAGTATGGTCAGCACGACGTTGGCGTATATGTTCTTTCCCATGTACTAGTTCCTCATTGTTTGTAGAGTTGCATTTCGAGCACGCTTAATTTACCTTGCAGGCTCGAACATGCAAAGATTTTGAAAAAAAATCCATTTTTTTTGTTTTCGGCGCTTGACGCGGCATTTGATATATGCTAATATTTGTTAAGCTAAATATAGGATACCTAACCTTCGGCCATGGGGGCAGGGGGTTGTGGTTCCAAAACTCGAAGAAGAAAGGGAGGTGGGCGATGAATTCGTTCAGGGTCTACAAGGCGAACAAGCAATCTAAGGGGACAGCCAGCGAGTGGCAGCTCTCGTACCGTCATGGTGAGAAGTATCAGCCGTGGAAGTTGTTTTTCTCGATTGCCACTCAAATTGGGGTTGACGAGAACGGGAACGCTCGGTTCGATTGGGAGAAGGCGATTTGCGTGAGGATGGGGATTAGCGATCTGTGCGAGATCCTTGCGGTTCTTGAGGGGCGCCAGGAGAGCGCAGGGCATGAGGGGAAGCTTTACCATGCCACGGAGAACGACAGCAAGGTGATAAACTTTTTCCGCAACGAGGGCAGCGGGAGCTACTGCATCAAGGTATCCCACAAGTCTCAGCGCGGGCTTGTTGCCCTTCAACAGGGGCTTAGCGTCGGCGAGGGTTGTGCGCTGAGGGTCCTTATCGAGAGTGCCATCCCGAAACTTGTGAACTGGGGTGTCAGGGGGTCGCAAAGGAAGTTCGAAAGAGTACCGGATACCGTGCCCATGAACGAGGAGAAGGTTCTTGAGCAGGCTATATAGGTAGTTTCGATTGGCGTTTGAACTCGCCTCCGCCCCGTCCGGCATCAGTGTTTTTGCCGGACGGGGTGTTTTTAAATTGGCTCTGCAGCGTTGAATTGTATGGCCATGGATTGTAGATTAGCTTTTGTTTGTTGATCTGGCGTGTTTCGGGTGTCCCGGCGCCGACATGTCGTTATCTGTTTTTTATGGTATTTATCTATGGGAAAAAGCTATCGAGTCTTGGTTACCGGTTCATCTGGTGCGATTGCTGGCTGTGTTGTGCCGGCGCTGAAGGCGCGCGGCCATTTTGTCAGAGGTTTCGACCTGAGGGTTTCTGATAGTTGCGACGAGACTGTGGTGGGCAATCTTGCCGAAATGGATGCCCTTGATGCCGCACTGGACTCAATGGACACCGTTCTGCACCTGGGTGCCGAGGCGAATGAATGTGATTTTGTGACCCGTCTTTTACCGTCGAACATAATTGGTGTTTACAATGTGCTCGATTGCGCCAGGCGACACGGGCTGAGACGGGTGATACTGGCCTCCAGCATTCAGTCATGCAATGGCCTTTACAGGGAAGGCCGCCTGCCGGTGAAGGTCGCTGACGGTATAGCTCCCACCAACCACTACGGTGTGACGAAGGTATTTGCGGAGGCTATGGGGGATATGTATTCTCGCAGGCACGGGCTTTCGGTGATTGCAGTTAGGATCGGATGGTTCATAAGGGATGAGGATGAGTATACCCGTGTGCTCAACGAGGAGCGCTGGCATGATTTCTATTTCAGCCATGGGGATGCAGCGCGTTTTTTTGTCAGCACAGTTGAGGCTGAAGATGTAAAATTTGCTGTTCTTTTCGCTGCATCGAAGCCCAAGAGGGTGGCTGTTTTCGACCTTGAGCCTGCCCGCAGCATTTTGGGCTATGAGCCCGAGGATGTGTTTCCTGCGAACGGATTCAAGCTGGCAGGGGGGGCGGCCTCGCCGTCCAGTTGATCTTTCACCAAAATCTTTCAACTTAATCTTTCGCCCTAATCTATAACTGTGAACCGTGAACCGTCAAGGGCTTCCAGTGTTCTGGGATTATGGTTTTCGAGTCTGGGTATTTGACTTTCATGTATTCCATGAATGGCTGCGGGTCGGCGGAGTTGTTCTCGAACATGTCGTAGTGTGTGGGGATTGTGGTGCCGAAGGAGAGTGTGCCAGCGAGGTCGGCGGCCTCCTGGTACGTCATGTTGCCTATGCATCCGCTGGAAAGCCTTGTGGCGTCCCGTCCGTTGATTGGGAGGAATGCCAGGTCAATTTCCCATCGGCGCAGTGTGGCCTGCATCCCCTCGTAGATGCAGGTGTCGCCGGCGTGGTAGACCGTCATCCCGTTGCCCTCGATAATGTAGCCGAGGTAAGGGTAGGTCCCGGTGGCGGTGTCGAGGTCGAGGAACTCGTGGGCTGCGGGCACTGCGGAGATGCTTAGACCCTTGAGGGTGATTGTTTCTCCTGCGTTGATGCCGACGATTCTGTCATTCGGAAGAGGTGTATCTTTCAGCGAGTCCCTGACCGCC
>CAZANS010000092.1:0-8338 GCA_964486565.1 uncultured Victivallales bacterium | reverse complement strand
GCCACGCCGATGCGGAAGTGGGCATACCTGCCTAGTCTGTCCCGACCGCGGCGGCATTCTCGCGGATAGCGGATGCGAACATCAACTGCACTTGCTGTATCCGCAGAGGACGCATTTGAGGCAGTTCTCTGAGTAGTACATCCCTCTGTCGTTGCACTGCGGGCATATCATGAGCTGAGATGCGTCCTTCGGTGCGTCGGGGGTGGACTCGATGGCCATTTTCTTCTTGCTCTCCATTATCCCGACCTTTCTGAGATGGTGCTCGATGACGAGGCCGATGTCGGCGGCGAGCGATGGCACATATCTTCCTTCGGAGAAGTATCCGCCGTTGGGGTCGTATATGCTCTTTAGCTCCTCGACGAGGAAGGAGGGGTCCGGCTCTTTTCTCAGGACTGCGGAGATGAGGCGCGTCATTGCAACGATCCAGCTCAGATGCTGGAGGTTCTTTGTGTTGATGAAAAGCTCGTATGGGCGGCGGTGTCCCCTCTCGATGATGTCGTTGATGGTGAGGTATAGCGCATCTGGGGAGAGAGGGGTCTTAATCTTGTATGTGATGCCCTCCAGCTCGTTCGGGCGTGGTGTGAACTCCACGGCGGGGGCATTGTCCTTCTTGGTGTCCTCCTTCAAGGTCAGCACGCCTGTTATATGCTCCGAAGGGCGGAAGGTGGTGCAGCCCTTCAGGCCCTTGCTGTGGGCCAGCATGTAGAGTCCCTTGAACTCCTCGTAGGGGAAGTCGGCTGGGACGTTTATCGTCTTGGATATGGAGCTGTCCACATGCCGCAGCAACGCGGCCTGCATGTTTATATGCTCCTCCGGCGTGACGCTGGCGGAGGTGACGAAGTATTCCGGGAGTTGCTTCTCCGGGACCATCTCGCCTTTCAGCTCGCAGTACCTGCGGTATGAATAGTCAGTGACCTCCACCTCCTCGACATCGTTCTCGCTGCCGTTGCGTATCTTTCGGATGTAGCTGAACGCGAACACCGGCTCGAGTCCGCTGGACACGTTGCCGGCCAGAAGGCTGATCGTCCCGGTAGGTGCGATGGAAGTAAGGTGCGAATTCCGCAGACCATGCTTCTCGATGGACTCGACCAGGTCGGCCGGCAGCTTGGAGACGAACTTGCCCTTGCAGTAGGCGGCAGCGTTGAACATCGGGAAAGAGCCCTTCTCGCGGGCTATCCCGACGCTTGCGCAGTAGGCCGCGTGAGTTATGGTCTGCATGATCTTCTCCGCAATCTCCAGCGACCTTGCCGACCCGTAACGGACTCCCATCAGGGCGAACATGTTCGCCAGCCCGGTGATCCCCAGACCCATGCGCCGTTTGCTCATCGCCTCGCTGCGCTGCTGCTCCAGGGGATAGCCGCTGATGTCTATGACGTTGTCGAGCAACCTTACAGCGATGGATGTCACCGCCTGAACGAGGTTGTAGTCCACCTCGGCTTTTTCCGTGAATGGCTCCTTGACGAACTTTGTCAGGTTGAGCGATCCCAGCAGGCATGCGCCGTATGGCGGAAGGGGCTGCTCCCCGCAGGGATTGGTCGCCGCTATCTGCTCGCAGTAGTAGAGGTTGTTCATCTCGTTTATCTTGTCTATGAGTATGAACCCTGGCTCGGCGAAATCGTAGGTGGACTTCATGATGAGCTCCCAAAGCTCAGCCGCGCGTATGGTCTTGTGTATCACTCCGCTAAATACCAGCTCCCAGTCGTCGTTGTTCTTGACTGCGTTGATGAACTTCTCTGTCACCGCCACCGAGAGGTTGAACATCTGAAGGGAGGAGTTGTTGCGCTTGGCGGTGATGAACTCCTCGATATCCGGATGGTCGCAGCGCATGACCCCCATCTGCGCCCCGCGCCTCTGCCCCGCGCTCATGATCGTGCGGCAGGTGGCGTCAAGGACCTGCATGAAGCTCAATGGACCCGAGGACTTGGCCTCGCAGCCCTTGATATGCGAGTTCTTCGGCCTGAGGGTCGAGAAGTCGAAGCCCACCCCTCCGCCCTGCTTCTGTGTTATCGCGGACTCCTTGACAGTCTCGAAGATCCCCTCGATCGAGTCCTCTATCTTGTTCATGACGTAGCAGTTGAACATTGTCACTTCAGTGCGTTCGGTGCCGGCGTTGGCTATGATCCGCCCGCCAGGCAGGAAGGCTCGAGGGATCAGGATGTCCTCGAAGGCCTTACGCCATGTCCCCGAGTCCCTCTCGTTCGAGGCCACAAAGGCAGCCACTCGCCCCATGGTCTCGTCAAGAGTCTTGTCCTCGGCGATCCCCTTGCCCCCATGGTAACGGTACTTGCGGTTCCATATGTCCTGCGATATGTCGTAGAAATCCAACGCCTTCTTCTGCTTCTTAGTCATCTTTGAATCCTTGTCGTGTAGCTGCCCATCTTCCTGTAAAACGTATGCTAAGATAAAAGGGCGGCGCGGAACTTCAAGCGCCGTTTCACGGTACTCGGGAACAAAAGTTGCCCTGCAAGGATGCGGAGGAAATTTTTATGCTTTGCCGTCAAGGCATTTATGATTTCCCCTGCACAACAGAAAAATTCTCCGAAATTTATTCCAGGCCACGAACCACAAGCAGTTGTGCAGGCAGGGAGACATGAACCCAAGATGTGGGGCAAGTTCGGTAATCAAGGGGTGTCGGTGCCCCTGCCACCACCTCCCAAAGTTTTTTGGACGGCGAGGCCGCCGTCCCTCCTGGGCGTTGCACATGCTGCGTCCCTATGCTGTGGTGCGGAAATCACAGATTGCCGAGATGATTTTATCTGCGGCGTTGCCGTTGCCGTATGGGTTATCGCCGGGATCCTGCGGTGCACTGTCGCTGAAAACATCGACCGCGCCGAGGATTTTCCCGCTGTCCGCGCCGGCGAGGATGTTGAAGCCCAGCCGGACGGTCTCGACCCACTCGGTCTCGTCGCGCATCGTGACACAGGGCGTGGAATAGAAGAATGCCTCCTTCTGGACGCCCCCGGAGTCGGTCAGGATCACTGCCGCATGTTTCTCCAGGAGCAGCATCTCAAGATAGCCCACCGGCGGCAGGGCCTTCACCCCCGGGGCGAGCGAAAGCGAGAACGACTCGAGCATCTTGCGCGTCCTAGGATGTATAGGGAATAGCACGTCGAGTTTTTGTGAAAGCTCGTTTGCGGCGGCGACGATCTGCGATATTCGCACCCGGTCGTCGGTGTTCTCCGCGCGGTGGCAGGTCATCAGAGCGTATTTCCCTTTCTCAAGCGAGAACTTGGCAAGGGGGTCATGAAGCTTTTCCGCGAGGGCCGCAAACCTGAGCGCGCAGTCGTACATGATGTCCCCGGTAAGCACGGAAGTACCCTCCAGACCCTCGCTGGCAAGGTTTTCCATCGCGGTCTGAGAGGGGCAAAGGTTCAGGCTTGCCAGATGGTCTGCGACTATACGGTTGATCTCCTCGGGCATTTTTCGGTTGAACGAGCGCATGCCAGCCTCGACATGGGCAACCGGGATGTTCAGCTTTGCTGCCGCCAGCGCCCCCGAAAGCGTGGAGTTCGTGTCCCCGTACACCAGGACCATCTCCGGCAACTCCTCGAGCATCACCTTTTCCAGACCCTCGAGCATCATGGCCGTCTGCGCTGCATGGCTGCCCGAGCCGACACCGAGATTATGCTTCTCGCGGGGAATCCCAAGCTCGCTGAAGAAGACATCCGACATCCCGGCGTCGTAATGCTGCCCGGTATGGACAATAACCTCCTCCAGTGCCCCTGCCGCCGCTAGCCGCCCGGCAATGCATGCCGACACCGCCGCGGCCTTGACAAACTGCGGCCGTGCACCAACTATCGTCAAAAGCCTCATTCTTGAGCCTTACTGAAAATCCTTATATCCACAACGAACCTGCAAACATAATGATATATAGCATCTTTACTCCCCAATTCAACCTAAATGAAGCAGTTAAATCTCAAAAACGAAAGGTAAAATATTTGTATATAACACGTTGAGACTAATGAAACGTCCCCCACTTCCCCACTCCAGAACTTTAGGACTTCTTGATGTAATGCAGTATCGCTGTGTTGCTGAAAAACACTCCAGCACTTCCGCACTTCCCCTACTCTTTTCTCAGTGCTTTGAGTGTGTTTGTTTTTACGATGTTTGCTGCGGCGGCGAGCACGGAGAGGACTCCTGCGATGACGATCATGGCGGAGACTGCTGCGACGATGGGGAGGCTTTTTGCGGAGTGTGAAGGTGGCAGCATGGCGGGTATCGCGGATAGTAGCCCGCACAAGAGCCCTATGGCGGTGCCGTCGGCGATGAGCAGCGAGTGCTCGAAGACGAGGAGCCTGATTATCTGTCTTCTGCTGAATCCTGTGGCGCTCATGATCGCGAGCTCGAATCTCCTTTCGCTGATGTCTCTGAGGACCAATGCACCGAATCCTGCCGTTCCCAGCATGACCCCGAGACCGCCGATCATCAGGAATATTGTCAGGTAGGTGTTGGCGACCTTGTAGAATCTTTCGAGCCGCGAGCTGCAGGTGCTTATCTCCGCGCCGTAGTCGGCCAAGGCATCGGCAAGGTGTGCCTTCACGATATCCTCTTTGCCTTCAGGCACCTGCACAAGCAGGCATTTTGCCCCGCCGGCGGAGGGAAACATCTCGCGGAAACTGTGTTCATGGACAAGCACATACCCCTGGAAAACCGAGCTTTGCAGAGCCCCGGCAAGTTGGAGACGACGTGGCCTGCCCTGCTCGTCGGGAAGCTCTAGGTAGGCTCCCAAGGCCTTTCCCATGCTCCACACTATGACATCCTGGTCCCCGACTGCGGGAATTGCGCCCTTTTCTGCCTCTTTTGCCAGCGCGCCCCATGTGTCGTTGCCGGAGAACCCTTCCTCGCGGGCCGCGAAGGTGAACCTCGGGGGATTTGCGAATTTCGCGAAATCCACGCCGAGCACGGCGGGTCTTTCAACATGGTTGAGATTGAGGCAGCTTGCCTCGTCACCCTCTGAAAGGGACATGCTGACGAATTCCACACCGTCGAGGTCATTGTGATCTAGCCCTAGAGCCTTTCTGCCGTCTTCTGTTCCGAGGTCGTGCGGCACGGGCACAGAAGTCCTGACAAACAGCGAGTAGCCTCCGGTGCCAGAAGACAGGTCGGAGGGGTCGGCCGTGTAGCGCCTGTTCAGAGCGACAGCGACAGTCAGGAAAATCCCGCAGGACAGCAGCATCAGCGAAGCCATGCTTCTCGAAGGCTTGTATGAGATATTCTTGAGCACTAGCCTGAAGGTCGATGGCCGGTCGGCGAGAAGGCTGTTTCTGGCGATCCACTCAAGAGCATAGCGGCAGAAGAGCCAGCCTGCAAGAAGCAGAAGCGCGCCCAAACCGAAGAAGATGCTCTGGTGCTCGGAGGGATTGGACAGCAGCAGCAAGTATAGCACCGTCGAGACAACAATTGCGAAAATCGCAAGCGAGATCGCCAGGCATGCATTGATGGCTGCCGGGAAGGATTGCCCCCTGCCGTTTCGGACATCGGGTTGCCGCATTTTCTTTGCCAGCCGCGCCAGCGCGAAGAACATCGCAGCGCATGCCACCAATATCGCCGAGGAGGCTCCCGCGGCATACACCACAGGGCTGGCGTAGGGCGTCACGACCAGACCGCCCGATGCCCCTGACCAGACCGAGCCAAGAAGATACAGCACAAGCATGTTGTACAGCGTCCCGAGAGGTATCCCTACGAGCGCTCCCAATACCGCAAGGACCGCACCCTCGGCCATGAACATGTTACGAATTTCGCGGAATGCGAATCCCATCGCCCCGAGAGTGAAGAACTCCTCCCTGCGCGAGTTCACCCCCACGAGGAAAATCATCACGGTAAGCAGGAAGGCCGAGAAGAGCAGGAAGAAGCTCAGCCCGATGAACAAGCCGCCGAAGTCAACCCCGCTGGATGCCGCCTTTACCGCCCCAGCCCGGACATTTCGGAAGGCAAGCCCGAAATCCAACGGCTCCAGTTTGGCCTCGAAGCCCGCCAAATCGCTCTCGGGTGGGAATCTGACAGCCGTCAGGCTTCCGAACTGCCCGCCCCACATCTCCCGCGCCGCCGCAAGGTTGATGAACGCCTTGGGGGTGCCGGAATACTTCCGCCAGTAGTCCTCGTCCTTCTCCCGGATAAGGCTCATGTCAAGCGGGATCGAGGCATCCCATTCGGAACACCGCGCGGAGTCTGAGATTCCGGGGAAATCCGGCATGAGCGAGGAGTCCGCTGCAAGCCCCTCCATCGGCACGATCCCGGCAACACGGAACGAGCGGGACCTCTCCTCGAGAGTCCTGAGGGGACCGGGTATATAGTACTTCATCTCGACCATGCTCCCCGGACTCGCTTCGAGATCGTCGGCAAGCCAACGGTTTATGATTATCGCGTCGACGGTGCCAGCCTGCCCAACGGCTCCTTCACTCGAACTTAAAAGCTCCTTGAAATCCCCCTCCCCCACCCCGGCGACAAACGAGTAGGGCGCTCCACCGACATGCTCTTCTCCCGGTTCAGATGCAAGGCGAATGCTGTTGACGAAGTAGGTCATGATGCCTTCTACGCCTGAGATCTCGATAGCTTTTCGGGCGATATTATCGGAGATGAAGATTTTCGAGGACTTAAGCTCGGACGAGCCGTCTGGTTTCTTCTTGATCTCAAGCCCCGAGTCAGAAGGCTGCCAGACGCTCTGCAGGATTTTGTCGAGCATTGCGGCATCCGAGTCGCTTGCGGCGAGGATCACATTAGCCTTGCCACCGATCCCTGCTCGGCGCGACAGCCAGTCAAGGCAAACAAAAACATTCCCCACTGCCGTCTGCGAGTTTCGCAGACTGAAGTCCCCGGGGAATCCTTCCGGGGCGATTGACTCAACCCTTAACCTGACCGAAAGCAAAGCATCCTTCTTCCCAAGCAAAGGCAGATCGCCCGGCAGCGACGACGGAGGGCTAAAACGCAGTACAAGATCGTCCCCGGGCTTCAGGCCAAGCCGCGAGGCCAAAAAACTATTGATCACCGCCAGGCCATCACCAGGCATCTCCCATCCAGGATACCCCCCAGCCCCCGAAGGGATCAGACCGCCGAAACCATCCCCGACTCCAATGATTCCGACATCCCCCACCCGCGACCGAACGCCGGGAACACCCGCACTGCCGGGGAGAATCAACAGCGACACTGCATGAAGACCTTCACCACCTCCCATTGCCTGCCCCGCGAACTCAGTGTTCATCCTCCCTGCGAGTTCCGCAGAAAAATAATCCCCCTCCGCAACAAGTGCATATGTGACCAGACCAAGACGCTCCAGCGCAAGACCAACCAGACTGTGCCTCACCGACTCCCCGACCGACAAAGCACCAACTATCACCGCCGCAGATACCGACATCCCAGCCCAAACACCCGCATCAACACAACGGTAATAACGCAGATTGCGCAGAAATAACCTGAACTTGCTCATAATAAATCTCTCAGCTCGGAAAAATCTCCTTCTCCTGGTAAACTACCCTTTAAACCATGATTATCAATGGAGAAAGAAGCAAAATGGAGCAGGCCGCACGGCCACAGGGAGTTTTGAAATCGCCTCATCAATACAATGATCTTTTCCAATTTGCGGCTTGGAGATTCCAGATTTGGTGCTATATTGTACGCCGGGCTAAAGTTTGAATAATGATTCAGGGCGTGTGAGGGTCTTTGTTTTGAAGATCAGGCATGTGTCCGTGCAAGGCTGGAAAGATGGTGCAGCAAAAACCGTCGGGCACACAACCCGGCAACTACAACGAGACGACCATAAAGATGGTCAGCGGGGCGATGCGCGGGACGGAAGTCCCGATACACAAGCCTGTCGTGACACTCGGACGCTCATCGGAGGCCGATATCCAGATACACGATGTCCTGATCTCCCGTGTCCACACGAAGCTGGAGTGGGAAGACGGGCAATGGCATATCGAGGACATGGGCAGCACAAACGGGACCTGGATGGTCGGTCGTAAGGTCGAGAAACGCGTGACGCTGCCGATGAAGACATCGGTAAGGATAGGGAACACCCTTTTAGAGCTGATAAACATCTACGCCGCCGAAACGCAATCCTTCTCCAGGCCCTTCGTGGCCTACAGCATACAGCCCGAGACCCTCGCCCCCTCCCGGCCCGAGGAAGAGTCCAGCCAGTCGCTGCATATCCTCAGGGAGGAGAACCAGCGCCTGGCCGCGGTATACAAGTTCCAGAACATGATCGCAGCGGTGCTGGACGAGAGGGAGCTTTACCCGAAGATACTCAGCGCGGTGATGAATGTCATAGCAGCCGACAACGCATATCTTCTTCTTTACGACCTTGACTCCGGGCATTTCACGCCGGAGACAGGTAGAAACGAGACGG
>CAZANS010000091.1:0-8354 GCA_964486565.1 uncultured Victivallales bacterium | reverse complement strand
CGGATGTGTCGCAGCTTGAGCAGATTCTGACGAATCTTTGCGAGAATGATCGCGTTGCGATTGATTCGGTTGCCGGGCGGACGGGCGAGATAAACATCAGCACCCGAAACGATAACCTTGACTCCAAGTTCTGCAAGATGCATCCGAATGCCGTTCCCGGTGAATACGTCAAGCTTGAGATAAGGGACAACGGCTGCGGGATGGCACCCGAGGTGCTCGAAAAGATATGCGAGCCGTTTTTCACCACGAAGGCTGTGGGCAAGGGAACCGGGTTGGGCATGTCTGTGGTCTGCGGGATCGTCAGGCAGCACCGCGGGTTTATGGCCATTGGCAGCAAAGTTGGCGAAGGGAGCAGCATATCCATTTATCTGCCGCGGGGCGACAGCGACAGTGAAGTATCCGAGAGAAACGGGAGGCACAAGGTTGAGACCGACCCAGAGGTTCTCAAGGGCAGGACTGTCCTGCTGGTGGACGACAGCGACTCGATAAGGCTTATGGTGGAGGAGATCTTGAAGGACAAGGGGATGGAGGTCTTCGGTATGTCAAGATCAAGCGAGGCGATAAGTTTTGCCCAAGGCCACCCCGGAGAGATAGACCTGCTGATAAGCGACATGGTCATGCCTGAGATGGATGGCGAAGAGGTCTTCACTGAAATCCGGAAAAGCCGCCCGAAGATAAGATGCCTCTTCATGTCGGGCTACTCCGACAAGTCATTCGACCGGAGCAGGGCAGGCGTGTTCTTCCTCGCCAAACCCTTCACTATATCCGAACTGACACGCAAGCTCCAGGAGGTACTCCTGTCCTGAAATCAGGAACCATAGTTCACGGTTGCTGGTTTTCCTGAAACCTGAACACTGAACACTGCCTGCCGCGGCGTACCCTTTGCGAAATCCGCAGTGGCGGGTATCTTTACATCCGGTCTTCTAATTGATTTTCAGAGTTTGACACGAAACGAAAGGCACCATGAGCTGCAATGTTTTCAGAAGTCCTGGCAACTGGCCGGTCGCCATGGGCATCAGGCGATGCGGGGATCACGGCATAAAGAAATTCCGTTCCTCATGGGCACCGCAGGATGTCTCAGGTATCAGGGCTGTCCCGTTTAAGTTCATCGTCACCAAAGACTTCGACAACGTTTTTCTTGCTGGAAGGTGTATGTCATGCGATACGAAGGTCGTGACCTGCGTGAGGTATATGGCCGTGTGCATGTGTACCGGGCAGGCCGCCGGCGCGGCGGCGGCGCTGTGCCACGAGGATAATGTCGAGTCACCCTCGACATCATATTGCGAACTTCGCACTATTCTGCTTGACGGCGGGGCGATCATCCAGTAGTGTCAGTGTAGTGTATTTAATTTTTCATTATGAGATGTATATGAAGATAGAGAACAGGTCTGACGGTCTTTTCAGGAGGAGAGGCAACGGCAGTTATCTTATAATAGCCGGCCCGTGCAGCGTCGAGTCGGAAGAGCAGATGCTACGTGTGGCAAGCGAGCTTGCCCCCGCCGTACCTGACATCCTGCGCGGAGGAATATGGAAGCCCAGGACCCGCCCGAACTGCTTCGAGGGTGTCGGAGGAAAAGGGCTGATGTGGCTGAAGAAGGCTGGCGAGGCACTTGGCCGACCGGTCTGCACGGAAGTCGCCACTCCGCTGCACGTAGAGCTATGCCTAAGTCACGGCGTAGACATGCTCTGGGTCGGTGCCCGGACGACAGCCAACCCCTTCTCTGTGCAGGCGATAGCCGATGCCCTCAAAGGTGTGGACATACCTGTGATGGTGAAGAATCCGGTCAGTCCTGACCTGTCATTGTGGATCGGCGCGCTCGAGAGGCTCGCCAACTCAGGAATAACTCAGCTTGCCGCAGGGCACAGGGGATTCTCGGAGTTGGAGACCGGGAGATACCGCAACCAGCCGAACTGGAGGATCCCGATCGAGCTCAAGCTCAACTATCCCGAACTGCCGCTTATATGCGACCCCAGCCATATATGTGGGAACCGCGATCACATCCAGGCCGTCTGCCAGGAGGCGCTGGATCTTCTATTCGACGGGTTGATGATCGAGGTGCATCCCGATCCCGATAATGCCTTGAGCGACAATGGCCAGCAGCTTCTGCCGAGGGATTTCGCCGGCCTCATCGGGTGCCTCAAGGTCAAGGCTGAGGTGTCACAAGACACTGATTTCCAGAAGCGAATTGCCACCTTGCGCGAGGAAATTGACAAGATTGATGACGGCATTGTCAGGCTGCTCGCAAAAAGAATGAAAGTCGCAGAGGAGATCGGCGAATACAAGCAGAGAAACGATGTCACCGTGCTGCAGCCCTCCAGGATCAACGAGATCATCCAGACCAGAATCGCGCAGGGGCAGAAGCTGAACCTCTCAAAGGAATTCATCATCAACCTATACGAGCTGATCCACGAGGAGGCCGTCAGGCATCAGGAGGAAATGCTGTAGGCGTTTCAGGTTTCCCGCCTTCACGTAGTTACGGTGTGGCAGTCTGGTGTCCCGGCTTGCGTGCCCTGGTCCATAGATGGCAGTAAGACAGTGAAAGAGCTTCCTTCCCCCGGGTTTGAGCTGACGCTGACCGAGCCGGAGTGACCCCTTACTATGGAGAATACCGATGACATCTTGTCCGAAAAGGGAGAAACACTCCTGGTTAGCCCATACGAAGTTCATCATGGAGTCCACCTCCATGATGATTTCAGGCAGTGCCCCCAGCAGCGCGGAATTTCTGGCTCAAGCTCGAAAGGGCTGCCTGAACTGGCGAGCAGGTGGAACTTGTGCTTCAGTATCTCTCGATAGTCAGAGGCGACGATCCTGGACAGCGACGTGTTGGGAAGCTCATCGGCCTTGAAATCGAAGGTCTCCAGGGATTGGCCGTTGAAATCTGCGACCTTGAGATCCTTCCCGAATGCAAGATAGGGCATCGGGATGCTGTGGAAAACCCCGCTTTCCCACGCCGTCCGCTTCTGCGGAAGAGCCGATTCCCATGAACCCTGAACCCTGAAAAGCCCGCGAGTCCCATCCTGATGCTACAGAGGCGCGAGAGTCTCGGAGAGTGGCTCGGTCCCCATGCTCTGCCGGAAGTAGTCGGCAACTGCCTTCAATATATCGTCGAAGGGCTCGAGACCCATCCTGACCTGAGTGTCCTTCTGCTGCTCCTGGTAGATGTTGTAGATGGACCTGGCCAGGTTAATGTGCCCCTCGGCCTGCTCCTGCTCTCCAGCGGTGGCCATGTACATGCTTCTGAATAGCAGCCCGCTGACCAGATCGTAGGCCTGCTGCGGGTTGGCTTCGCTCGCGTCCTCGCGCCATTCCCTCATGACGAAATCGTCAAGCGGCACCCTGTAACCGGGGTTGTCCGGGTTTTCCTTCCTGAGTTCCCTGTAGTATCTCTCCGCGTTGGAGTACTTTCCGAATGTGTACATGACGACGATGATGTCCTTCATGAAGTTGCGCATGGCATTGTTGAAGGTTTCCACATCATGCCGGGAGTACGCCTTCCTGAAAGCCTCGATGGCGGCATCGGCGACAGAAAGGTTCGGGATGGTCATGAAGCTGTGCGACCTGTCCTGCGCGGCAATGAGAAGCTTGCCACTCATGAAGGCATCCTTGAGGGACTGGGTGATCATCCTTTCGCAGTCCACACTCACCTCACCCCTCGCGTCGTTCTCGATGCCCTTGCTTGCCCAGTAGATGGCGTGCGCCTCGGGAAGCCTCCAGTCAAGCTTCCCGTACTTCTGGTTCAAGCCGTGGATGAATGCCGGATCCAGCTTGTAGGCCTCCTTGAGCCACTTCGCGCGCATGTAGTTGTCCAGGATTGCGATTCTCGCCGGGTCTTTGCCGAGGGCGTTCTGGACTTTATGCGGAAGTCTTCCGAAGAGCTTGAAGTCCTTCTCGATATCGGTGAATGATGTGTATCCCTTGCGGAAGTCGAGGTCTAGATCCGCCAGAATCCTCCAGAAGTCATCGTCTATGCCGAGGATTGAAGTGAGATCTCTCTCGTTTTTGGGCGCCGCAGCCATCTTCCCCCAGTCCGGCTCGGACTTCCCGAACACGTTCATCATCTGGTTCGCAAGCTGATTCTTGTAGTACTGGTTGGCATCGTCCATGATGTTGCCGATCTTGTGCTGGTAGATCCATCCCAGCTCCTTGTAGAGTATCGGGTCGCCAGGATTGTAGACGAGGCCCTCGTCCCTTATCAGCTCGATACCCCTCTGTACCCAACGCCATCTGTCCTCGTGCGACGAGCAGGTCACCGAGATGTTGTATGCCATGTTCCAAGCAAGATATGCCGTAGCGCCGGTGAAACGCGGCTGGAGCTTGGTTATCCATGACGCCAGCTGTACCATCTCGTAGTACTTCCCATCCTCCTGCAGCGCGGTTGTCCTGAGCCAGAGGATGTTCGCGAGAAGACCTCTGAAACTGCCCATCACGACTGTCACGAAAGCGACGATGGGAGGCGCGTTCTCGACGATGGTGGTGTCGGTAAGCTTCTCCTCGGCCTTGATGGTGTTGATCCTCGACTGGACAAGGGATATCGCAACGACGATGGGTATTGCCAGCATCAGCGCGAACAGTATTCTTCTTGCCTTTATGAAGCTCATTTTCTCACCACCAGGCCCAGTTCTCGTCTTCTGTATACCCACAGTCCGACCGCCAGGATCACGGCACACTTGAGGAAGACGTTGAATATGAGGATATTCCCGATATATGAGTATTCGATCAGCTCTCCGTCCGCGAGGAAGGAGGACACCTCGAACTTCTCCATGGGCACGATCAGCAACATGAGGAACTTGCTCACAGCGTTGCCGAGGACGGCAATGAATGTGTCCCCCGAGGTTGCGCCCATGGAGGCCACTTTTCTGTCTATGCCGATAAGGTAGCTGGAGAAGAATCCGAGCAGGAGGTATCCGAAGACGGAGAATATTGCCACCGGAATGGAAAGGAAGCCGCCGATCGCGCAGGACAGTGCCCCGAGGAAGCAGATCTTGACGAAGATGACGAAAATCCCCCTGAGGTAGTTGCCAAGGAATCCAGAGACCTTTATCAAGACTTTCGGCCCGTCGGCGGTCTGGAAAAAAAGGGTCTCGCCCTGGGGGTCAAAGTTCGCGAACACGACGACGACATCCCCCTGATCGTCAACTACCATCGGGCTCATGACGATCTCGTTGAAAATCCCGCACATGATCGTCTCGGGGTAGTTGGTCCTCGGCGATAACACGGATCTCAGGTATGTCCCCGTGCCGTCGGGGGCCGAGGGATCATCCTTCTGCATGATATGTATCCGGGTGGCCCAGATACCCATTGTCTCGCGCTGCTCCTTGGAAGACACTTTCCCCACGAACGCCCTGTATCTCAGGAAGATGGACGACCTGGATTTCCTGTTCAGCCCCCTGTATACCCACATCTGGTTCTGGCCGGGAAAAACTTCCCCCATGCTTGCTGCCACGCGTTTGGATATCTCAAGGTGCAGGTATCTCTTCTCTGCCTCGGTCATCTTCCTGCCCTGCCGGACGGCCTCCTCCAGATGGCTGTTGTATATGTCGCTCGTGATGATTCTCGTGTCGGGGCGTTCGGGCATGAAAACACGTCTGCCGACCAGGACCTCCGCCTCGATGCGCGACTTCTCCGACTCCGTGAACGAACGTTTGTTGAACTGCCAAAACACCAGGGAATACACCATTGCCGAGGATATGGCAAGGAGAATGCCGTTGACAATGGCGATGCCCGTGAACTTCCCGCCCCATACCAGTATCCGGGAAACAGGCTTGGTGACGACCATGTGCAACTGGTAGCTCTCGATGTCTGCCCCCATGGTGAAACACCCGAGCCAGATTGTGGAGAGCGAGAGCAGGAATCCGATCGCGCCGAGGCAGTATTTCAGCGACACCTGTATATGGGCGTGCGCAGTGCCGTCGCCGACCACTGTCACAGGCAGGACAATGACAGTGAGTATCAGTATCCCAAGCAACAACTGGAACACCCGCGACCGGAGAGCCGATCTGCAGGTCAGCTTAACTATTGCCAGAAAAGCAGTCATTTGAAACGCCTATAGCCGTTCGAAATCCGTCACGGCTTTTATGATTCTCGAGACATCCTCGTCTGAGAGCCACCATCCCACAGGGATGGAGACCTGCTCTTTGACAAACTCGTCCACGCCGGGCAACGACGCCCGGGACTGGCGGAATGCAGTGTGCGTGTCATTCCTGGCGTGGACCTGCGACACCGTCACACCCGACTCGGTCATGTGCCTCATGAAGGCGATGCAGTCATTTGCCCTGACTGTGTACAGCCAATATGAGCTTAGCCTGTCGCTCTTATAGTCCAGAGGGTGGACGCGCTTGAAATTTTTGAAGGCCTTGTTGAAGGCCTTGGCGTTTGCGCGGTGCTTTCGGAGCGTATCGGAGACATGTTTGAGCTGCTCGACACCGATCGCCGCAGTGACGTCGTTCATATGGAACTTGTATCCGTATTCCAGTATGTCACTCTCGCAGCGGAAGTCCTTGCGTTCCTGGGTGCGGTCTATGCCGTACCACCTGAGAAGCCTTCCGCGGTCGCAGTCCTTTTTGATCCTGCAAGTCAGCGCACCGCCGTCAATCGTCGTCATGTGCTTTATCGCCTGGAACGAGAAGCAGGCGAAGTCGGAGCATGAGCCTATGGGTTTCTTCTTGTAGGTCGCGCCAAAAGCGTGGCAAGCGTCCTCCACGAGCTTTATCCCATGCTCGGCGGCGATCTGGTTGAGCTCGTCCAGGTCGCAGGGGTAGCCGCCCCAGTGGACGCACATGATGGCCTTTGTCCTGGGCGTGATTTTCTTCCTCACGCTCTCGGGGCAGATGTTCCCGGTGCCGGGGTTTATGTCCGCCCACACAATATTCGCGCCGAGCGCAAGTATCGGCTCGTTGGTCGCGGTGCAGGTCATCGCCGTGGACACCACATCGTCGCCGTGCCCCACCCCGGCAAGCCTGAGGGCAAGCTGTAGCGCCGCGGTGCCGTTGTTCAGCGTCAAGACGTTCTTGTTCTTGAACCTCCGCGCAAGCAGGCTCTCGAACTCCTTGCATACCGGCCCCTCGCCGATATACCCACTGAAAAGAACATGTTTCAAAGGCTCCAGCACCGACTCTGGCATGAAAACCTTGAACAGCGGGATATCCCTGCCGCCGCCGCTCAGCATGGCACATACTTTATTCTCGTGGCTTTTCAATTGCTTCTTACCTCTAGGTTGGTCTTTTTTTTGGGAAATCCTTTGATGTTTCGGTTTTATTTATCCAGCGAGTCGTCGGCGAGCAGGCTCTGGACTAGCTGTGATGCCATCGCCTCCGACACCCTTCCGGCATATTTCTTCAATGTCCTCTTCCTCGTAGAGAACTCCTCCGCGTTCAACACCGTGGTGGCATGGTTCAGGTGTATTACATATTTTCCCATGGTCATCGTGGGCAGCTCCACCGTCTTGTGCCCCCTCTTGAGCAGCTCGAGGTAGAGCCCTTGCCCGGCGGTGAGATTAAGATCCTTGCCCATCAGGAAGTCGAGGTTCTCCTTGTGCAGTGTCTCCGCGCGGTATAGACAGCAGATTGTCCTGTTGTGGTAGCGGTACTCAGCCTGCCGGTCCTCCGACCAGAAAAACTTTCGCTTCCATGCCTTGAAGTCGGATGCCTTCTTCAAAGCGGCCTTCCAAAGCGGCACAGACTCGATCTTGCCGGAACCCACACAGGAAATATGGCCTTCCAGATCGAAATATCCAAGCAGGTCGTCCAGCCACCCGCCCCGGCGGATTATCGTGTCGGAGTGCAGAGTGACATAGAACTCGCTACGGCATTTCTCCAGCCCGATGTTCAACCCGGAGCCCTCCGCGTCGCTTCCAAGTATCTTCTCCTTCCCGAAGTGCCGGTCAACAAGCTCGATCCAAGGCACTGAACGAAGATAGTCCAATGACTCGTCCGCAGAGTCGTTGTCAACCACGATCACCCTGTACGGCGGCCTGGTGAACCTGCGGATGCTCCGAAGGCACGACTTTATCAGTTGCGGCGTCTTGTAGTTGACAACACAGATCGTTGCTCTGATATCGCCCGTTTCTTCTTTGTCCTGCATATTCCTGAACCGCCTGCATGAGCCTCAATAAATTATTCCAGATCGAAGTGTTAATTTATTATGAGTCCGCCATGATGCAATGCCTTGAACCAAATTATGCGAGGAAAAGATCGGATGCCAGCTCTGTCAGACCATACGATAGGATTACCGTGAATATCGTCGCCAGGTGGGAAACGTTTTCACTCACAGGAAGAATCTCAAAATCCAATTAACTCAAAAAATCTTTTATTTGCATTTGCTCTATTGATTAACCTTTTTGCTTCTGATGGTTTCC
>CAZANS010000090.1:0-8405 GCA_964486565.1 uncultured Victivallales bacterium | reverse complement strand
CTCGATAGCGTAATGCTTTGGCGGCAGCATACCTCTCACTCAGATTGATACTGGTGAGCTTGGCAACGAAATGGTTCTCATCAACGGAGGGTGGACAAGAGACCGAAAGTGACGCCGGAATGGTCGCCGCAACGACGCGGTTGGCTTCAACTTCATCACCAACAGCCACCTGCGGAATCAACGTTATCGCTGCCACAATCTCTTGCCTGCATGCAATACCCGTGTATCATCTTTTTGGGCCAACAAGTGATTAATTAGTTTCTGTTCAACACTCTTCACCATACGTTTGATTTTGCGTAAGTCAAGGGGGAACGGGGGTTTCCCGTGGTAAAAAGGCCTGCTCAATTAGGCTTGATGTCGCGCTTCACGATGTCGGCGGGGAGGGTGCACATGCCTGGCCAGATTTTTCTGCCGGGGTATATGCTGGTGTGGATGCCTGTATGTACGTGTTCGCCGAAGACTGTCCCGAACTTGCGTCTCCCGGTGTCCATGACGATGCCGTCCACCTCCGAGCGGTGGTTTTTGCCGTCGTGCCTGAAGTTCGCGGTGATGGTGCCAGCGCCGAGATTTGAGAATGCCCCTATGATTGAGTCGCCCACGTAGCTCAGGTGTCCGGCGGAGACTTTTTCCATAAGGATGGAGTTTTTGACCTCCACCGCCTGTCCGATGTGGCAGCGGTCGCCGATCGAGCAGGGGCCTCTGAAGTAGCAGTTGGGGCCGATCTTGCAGTCCCGCCCGAAGACCACGTTGCCCTCAATGAAGACACCCGGCAGGATCACGGTCCCCTTGCCCACGCTGATGAAACCCTCGATATGCACGCCGTCGCGGACATCGCCCTCGACAATGTTCCCGCTTAAGCCCCCCACGACATCCTGGTTTATATCGAGCATTTGCCATGGGTATTTGAGCTCGAGGGATTCATCGTCGGCCTTGATCTCGTTGCAGTTTTCAGGTTTTGTGCCATCTTCGGATATCCATCCCAGCAGGCAATCGTCGGTGCCGACGATCCTTGCCGGGGCATTCATCGAGCAGATCTTGGCTGCGAATTTCGCAGACGGCCAGAAGTCCTCTCGGAGAGACAGGGTCAGAGGTTTGTCGGCGAATCCTGAGAGCCTGTCCTCGATGAGTTGAGCAATGGATCTGCTGGCGATGACGCACTGTCCGAGCGGAAGCGGCTCCATCGAGATCCGCGGCTGGCTGGCGACAACTTTCATCATTTGCACAGCTCCTTGTTGACCGCGTCGGAGAGCTTCGCGGTCCAGGTGTCAACGTCACTCTGGTTTGATGCCTCCACGAGAATCCTGATCTTGTTTTCAGTGCCCGAGTACCTTACGATCACCCTGCCATTGGTGCCGAGCGCGTAGTCTGCCTCCTTGATGAGCTTAGAAAGACTGGGACAGTCGTCTATCGGAACCTTCTTCCTCACCGCGATGTTGGTCAGGAGCTGCGGGAACTCCTCCATGCAGTCCGCCAGGTCGCGCAGGCTCTGCTGCTTCTTGAGCATGGTCTTCAGCACGTGCAGAGCACTGATGATCCCGTCACCGGTGGTCACGTAGTCCATGAAGATGATATGCCCAGACTGCTCACCGCCAAGATTGTAGTTCTTCTCACGCATCTTCTCGATGACATACCGGTCGCCCACATCAACCACAGAGATGTTTATCCCCGAGTTCTGCATGGCCTTGTGGAAGCCCATGTTGGTCATTGTCGTTATCACGACGGTGTTGTTGTTGAGTTTCCCCCGCTCCTTGAAGTCCATTGCACACATCGCGATGATACGGTCGCCATTGACGATCTTCCCCTTGGAGTCGGCGAAGATCACCCGGTCGGAGTCACCGTCGAGGGCTATGCCCACGTCAGCCTTGTGCTTGACCACCAGAGACGACATCTTCTCCGGCTTGGTCGCGCCGCATGCGTGGTTTATGTTGTATCCGTCCGGCTCTGTGCCGATCTTGATCACCTCCGCGCCCAGCTCAGAAAAAATATACGGCGCAATCTTGTAGGCAGCTCCGTTGGCACAGTCAAGAACAATCTTTACCCCGTGGAGGCTGTAGTTCTTGATGGATGCCTTCGCGAACTCAATATATCGTCCCGGGGCATCGTCTATGCGATAGGCCTTGCCGATAAGCGAGGTGCTGATATGCTCGCTGTTGATCTCCCCACCAAGGATGTGCTTCTCGATGTCCCTCTCGACCGCGTCGGGAAGCTTGAACCCGTCGGCACCGAAAATCTTTATGCCATTGTCGTCAGATGGGTTGTGCGAGGCAGTGATCATTATCCCGCACGCCGCGCCCATGGAGGTCACAAGGTGCGCTATCGCCGGGGTGGGCAAAGGACCGATGGCCAGGACATCCATGCCCATGCTCACAAGACCGCTGGTCAGCGCTGTCTCGATCATGTAGCCTGAAAGCCGGGTGTCCTTGCCGACTACCGTCCTTGCCGAGCCGTGCCCGTGCGCACCAAAGACATGGGCAATAGCCTTGCCAACCTGCAACGCAACCTCAGGGGTTATCGGATATGAATTGGCCTTGCCACGGATACCATCGGTGCCGAAAAGTCTCTTCATCAACTGTCATGCTCCATATTATTCTTTTAGATTAAAGTGATGCTAAAGTAGCATGTTCGGGCTGCATCTGCAATATCCCGGCGGCAAAAACAGCCAAATTTGTGCCGACAGAAAAACACGTTGCTGGCCGGAAGAAAGGCAGTCTGCGGCTGACAGGTATGCCCACTTCCGCATCGGCGTGGCCTCGCATCCAAAATGGCAAGCCGCGCGGCCACGGGGAGTTTTGAAGTTGGTTCAATAAATTAACACCAAGCTGCACTTGAAACTTGAAGACAGATAAAACAGCTGAATTCTAGCTTCAGCTTTGCAGCGAGGAAAGAGGGCTGCATTTTTTTGCGGAAAGTGCAGAAATCAACGCTTTTTCAAGATCTCGGTCGGTCTCCGCCGTGTGCACCTCCTGGACATGATCCGCGGATGACATGCTGATTGCAATGGCAGCGAGAATCTGAACGTGTATGTCCTCTGTCCCTGCCGGGGTGGCAAGAAGGAATACAAACCTCACCGGCTGCCCGTCGGGAGAATTCCAGTCAAGACCATCAAAAGATCTGCCAAACCCGATCACCGGCTCCCTGAGCCCGTCTATGCGAGCATGCGGCACCGCAATCCCCGCTCCCAGCGCAGTGCCGTATTCAGCCTCGCGAGCCATGATGGAGTCGAAGAGTTTATTCTGGCTGAATGCGCCGGTTGCCTTTGACACAGCAAAGGATATCTCACGGATGGCACCCTCGCGATCAGAGGACTGAAGACGGCCGATGACAGCCTTGGGCGAAAGAAAATCGGCCGGACTGACTTTGGAACGCTTCGCGAACGACCGCGCCATCCAAGGCCCCATGGCCATTGTCGAAGCCACTGCGCCAAACATTATGGCAACAAATATCGACTCGGTGATGATCCCGCTTTCACGCGCAAGCACAGCAACAACTATCTGCATTATCCCGCCAGGGGTATGCGCAATCGAGATCAAATCACGGTTCATGCGTGGAACAGAGCTCCATGTGACTCCCAGCCAGGCTCCGATATAACGCCCGGCGACTCCTACCGAGCAGACAACCAAGACCGCTGTCAAGTCAAAGCCGCCGATAAAGTCTATCTTCAGCCCGATGGCGGCAAAGAACACAGGAACGAACAAGGAGTGCACCATCTGCGAGATAACACCGCGGGTCTGCTCCGAGATGCTCTTGGCCTCGCCAACCACCACCCCAGCGATAAAAAAACCAAACAAAGCATGGATTCCCATCCAATGGGTAATCATCCCGAAAAAAAGCCCCAGCAGCACTGTGACAGTTAGCGAGGTGCCAGGCTCAGGCATGTCTCTTGACTTCAAGTGGGCAAACAGAAGTGTGGAAGCCTTTCGGCCAAGGGTGAGAGCCAACGCGGCAAACCCGACAGTGCCGACAAAAACCAATCCTATGGAGCTTGCAGACACCGCCGCTGTCGTGAAAAGACCCAGCAATATCGTGAACAGCACCCAGCCGATGATGTCGTTAGCGGTCAGCGCAGACAGTATAAGATAACCCATGTCGGACTTGAGCAGCTTAAGGTCATGCAGAACTCTGGCCGTGGCAGGAAGCTCGCTGATCGTTAGGACCGTCCCAATAAAAAGCGCAACCAGCGCACGCTGGCCAGGATCAACAAAATAACGCGAGGGCATAAGCAAAAACACAGCCCCACCAAGCAGCATCGGTATAAATATGTCCGCCACCGCGATGATCAACGCACTCCCACGACGACGCCAGGCTATCGAAAAGTCTATCTCAAGCCCAGTGTCAAGCAAAAGAAAAAGAACCCCGATCCAGGCAACAGTGTCCAGCATGGCCCACTGTATAGGATCCGAAGGAAATAGCGCATGCTGTATCCCAGGAAGAAACCTGCCCAAAATCGTCGGCCCAAGAAGCAACCCCACAAGTATCTCCCCGGGAAGAGAAGGCTGGTTGAAACGACGCAACAATTCTCCAGCACCTCGAGCGCAACCCATCAGCACAAGAAGCTGTATCAGGAAAAGAAGTATGTGCATCTCCTCTAGTTTGTGCATACGAACAACTCCTTTACTCTCCTAAAAGTCGGATAATACGTACACTTTAAGCTGAAATTTCATTCAAGAGCACAATTTTTTACAAAAATTGTGCTCTTTTCTTTTGCTTTTATACGTGTACGTATTATATGACCTTAATCCGTGAATAAAATGAAAAAACCTGAAATAACATTTGAAAATAACCTATTGGGCTGTAAAATGTTATGGCGGTTCTTGTGTCGCAACAACAATCTAACCCAACAGGTTATCATGAGAGTTAAAGTACCGCAGGGGAGAGAGGAAATCAACTCGATAGGCGGAATTTCTTTGGTCGACGGCTTGATCAAATGGCTGAAAAGCTTGGAGAACACAAAAACGGCTCGATAAAAGCCGAGAAAACAAAAGAAATGGAATCCGGAATATAACTTCACGGATTAGGGATTACCGAAGACGTTTATGGCGAGCTGTTCAAGACCATAGGGCGCAACGAGGACGGTATCCAGCGTTATTTTTCCTTCCGGGCGGAGCGAGACGTTTTCGCGGCGCCTGTACGTACATGTTTTCTATTCCCCGGACAACGACGCCAAGAGGGAACTCGCCTTCCGCAAGGACTTGCTTGGACTTAAATCGCAAATGGAGGACGGGGTGGTCGAGTTCACAAAATCCGCGCAAAGGGAAATAGGCAAGTATCTGGTCTATTCAAAAATCGGACGCGGTGGACAGTTGAGGAAATGCAGTCCAAGCTTGGGAAGAATGGAAGCGGGAAGACGAAGATGCTTCTCACGCTCGAAAAGAAGCTGGACAAGTGGCTTAAGCAACGCTCCCTCGTCCAGATTCTCGACTGGTTCGATTGTATCGAGACGACAAATGTGCAAACCGCCATGGGCAATTACCGATGGTCAACCGAATCAGTGGCCAGGGACTGGCTGTTCCTGGAGTACTTGGGGGTGTCCGGCAAATAGTGTACGCATTATCCGACTTTCAGGATGGCAGATGGTCTGATCAGTCTCTCTGGAGCGACTATTTGCGCCACAGTCGTTATTCGCTCGCATCGGACTTGCATTGAACGTGACAGGGGATATGTCGGTGACCTTGTTCGTCGGCACCATCTACATCAACCCTTTCAGTACGGTCTGCAGGACTTTTTCGGCAGCGTCGGGCCTGGCGATGCTCAAGGCATTTTTTTTCATCTGCTGAAGTTTTTTCGGGTTTTGCATCAATTGACGGATTTTGAATTCCACGCTGATCTCATCATGGGCCTTCATACCGGCGCCGTTTTCCATCAGGTAGTCTGCGTTGCGCTCCTCCTGTCCCGGGATAGGGGATATCGCGATCATCGGCAGGCCCATTGCCAGGCATTCCGAGGTTGTCAGGCCGCCGGGCTTAGAGACTGCTAGGTCGCTGGCGCACATGGGCCTTTCGATGGTTCTGGTGAAGCCCATGGGGACAAGTTTCTTTGAGTGGCGCCCGGCAATTCGTTTCAATTCGGCCAGGAGGTGCTCGTTTTTCCCTGCCAGGGCGATAAGTTGGAAATCCTCCTTCATCTTGAGGAGATGTTCGGCCATGGAGTCAATGCTGCCGATACCCAGGCCTCCTGACATTAGGATCACGGTAGGGATCGCCGGGTCGAGACCGAGCTCGAGTGCGCATTCCTTTCTGGATATAGGTCTGGCGAACACCGGCATGATTGGGATGCCGGTAACCTTTATGCTCTCTCTCGGGATGCCTCTTGCAGCCATTCGGAAGGCCACCTCGTCGCTCGCGGCGAAATACCCGTTCATGTGCTGATGGACCCAGAGCCCGTGCAGGTCGAAATCCGTCACCTGCACCCACGATGGGGGGACTTTGTAGCCCTCGCTTATTAGCCTTGAGATGAGTTCGGGAGGGAGGAAATGTGTTGAGACGATCGTGTCCGGGGCAAGTTTCTTTACTTCCTTCTTCAGCTTGGCCGTGTTCAGCCGTTCGATGGCCACGCGCAGTTTCTTCACCGGCGAGCTGTCGCTGCGTACCAGATCGCTCTTCTGGTACATGTAGCCCCAGAGCGCAGGGTGGTTGTTTACTATCTTTACATATGACTCGGCATATAGCTTGCGGAATAGTCTCGGGACGTAGTCCATGACATCCAGATGGATTGCCTCCACCGTCGGGTATTGTTCCTCGGCGGTCTTCTTGATGGCCTGTGCCGCGCGCACATGCCCCGCACCCGCGGAAACACTAAGAACCAGCAAACGGATTTTCTTCTCGCTCATGATTTAATTCCTCTGTTAGTTCTGGAAATATAATACATATTAACGTACAGTCGAGTCAAACTTTCCGATTCTGTTCTATGATGCCCAGAAGCATTTTATGCACATCACGAGGGGAAAGTTTACGACCGATATTTTTCTCGACGTGATCGGCAAGCCACCGGCATTTGCGGCAGAACATTTCGGCAAGCAGTGGATTTCGACGCTGCGAGACGTGTCCCCGTTTCAAGTCCGGACGGATTGAACAGGGACAGTTTGTATTTCCGTATCCATTCGGAACATTCTCCGGCAATCGCCTTTTGTTCGAGATAGTTTTCCAGCGCGAGCCCCTCATCGACAATGCCGAAAGACTTGCTTTCGTCCCCCTCTGGGCTTATCTCCTGCAGGAACTTGGGTTCTCCAAGCAGGAAACGGAGCAAAGTGTTTGCGGCCCGTCTTTTGCCTACTTGTGCTTGAGTAGGCTTTCGCCCTCTTGGTGGGAGAGTGAGGAATAGATTGTTGATTCCACGATCTTCACGGGCTGGAAAGCGCGCCGGTCGTGGTTTAGGATACCGAATCTCTTGTCGGCGTAGATGTGTGTGGGGAAAAGTTGCAAAGTGACTGAATCGCTTTCCCCCTGACCCCTGTAGTTCCTGACGATCTGGATGAGGAAGGATCCGCCGGGTTTGAGATCTTCTATCCCAATGTTCTGCAGGTCAATGATGACCTCCAGCTCGAATCTGTTCTCGAGCTTGCGCGACTCGAAAATAGGGGGCGTGAAATCCTTTGGCATCTCCACTGTTGCGAAACTGCTGGGGTTGTCGGTGCCCTTGAGATAGTAGTCATGGCCTATGCCCGATACAGAGAGGGCGTACTGGCAGTAAATGTCGGTCTTGTTGTCCCTCATGAGGAACAACTCGATGCTGTCGTCTCTCCAGGCCAAGCTGGACTGGGTCTGCGAATGCCGTGTTATCGCGGAGTCGGGGTCTTGGTCATACAGGCGAGCCATGACGAAGAGCTTTCTTCCGTTGGTGCAGGCCCTTATCTCGGTATCCTCGTTGCCCCACGGGTCGCCGTTGTGGTTCCTGAGCTTCGGGAAAGTAGCGAAGACGGTGTCTTGCCATGACGGTGGGTCGTTGGAGAAAAGCACTACCGGCTGCTCGGTCTTCGGCAGGTTTCGGATCTGCGGCTCGGGTTTCTCGGCGAGTTCAACAGAATCTCCCTCGGTGTCCTCCTCGGTAGTCTTCAGCTCACGTGACAACGCGAGCATCCATGCGCCCACTTCCGCAATCGGGGTGCGCGCGAAGGAGAACAGCACCACGAAGACGAAAAAAATCCCGGCGACGGTATACTCTACCCGAGACTTTCCAGTAAAAAACCCCATAGGAGACCTCCAGCGAACCTACACCTGCGGAAAACATGCCGCAAACCAATCTCTCCTAGTAGTATACCGCCTTACAATAATTTTTTCAACAAAAAGATTATATTTCGGCTTGACTTCCTTGGATGGAGGCCTTAAAGTTTTTATTAAGGAAGTCAGGGTGATTCTCTGAACAAGAATGCATAGGAGCTGCAAGGCTTTATATTTTACTCAGTGCGGAGT
>CAZANS010000089.1:6169-8421 GCA_964486565.1 uncultured Victivallales bacterium | reverse complement strand
GGAGCTCCTTGTTGTGCTTCATAAGCACATACTTGAGTTGGTCGGCGGAAGTCTCGTCCTTCTTCTTCAGCAACTCGATGATGTAGCCTATTCCCGCAAGGATGAACCCGTAGGCGGTAAGGTGCATGTTGGTCTGGCTTATCTCCCCGGTGAGCACAGAAGATACCACCAGCACGATGAGCATGACAACCCCTAGTATCGAGAAGAGTATGCTTAGCATTTATATGCTCCCAAATAATTTTCAAAATATATTGCATGCCACTCTGCAGGTGGCACCGTCTTGATGATACAATAAACGCATTATTGGAAGATTGCAAAAAAGAAGGGAGAAAAAATGGCCCATACCATTTGAAAGCGGCTCTCAGGTTTCAGTGTTCAAATGTCAGGGAAAACATCAACCAACAACCGTGAACCAGTGTCGAGTGGCAGGTGGCCCCTAGAGCCAGTGTTCCCTAAGCAGTTCGGCGGTGGCGGCCAATGCCTCAGGCACAACACGTGTGGATGCTATGACCGGCATAAAATTCGTGTCGCCGCCCCAGCGCGGCACGACATGCATGTGTATATGGCCCTCCACTCCAGCGCCGGCAGCCTTGCCGAGATTAACCCCAATATTGAATCCCTCGGGGCACATCGCAGACACCAAAGCGTCCTTCGACTCGACGCAGAGCCCCATCAGCTCGCCAAGCTCCTCCTTGCCGAGCAGGGAAAGATCCCCTATGTGCCTGTAGGGGGCGACCATCAGGTGTCCTGCATTGTAGGGATATCTGTTCAGTATGGCAAAGCAGCGCTTCCCGCGCCGGATGATAAGGTTTTCCCGGTCGTACATTTTATCATCCTCAGGGGGAATGCAAAGAAAGCACTCGTCAGGCTTGGGCGAACGGATAAAATCTACCCTCCAGGGCGCCCATAGGGGACGGAAAGGCTCTTTCATGAAAAAATACTCCTAAATACGCTTGCAATTGCTGTTGGCCATTATATATTCCGCCGCTCTGTACTCGTTTGATCGTTCGTTTTTAACAATCGGAACCTCTTATAGAGAAGGCTGAAACATGAAGAAGAATATACACCCTGAATACGGGGACGCAAAGGTCATATGCGCCTGTGGCACTGTTTGGGAAACAAAATCCACCAAAAAAGAGACCAAAGTGGGCATCTGCTCAAGCTGCCATCCTTTCTTCACCGGCAAGCAGAAGCTCGTGGACACCGCCGGCAGGGTCGAGCGTTTCCGTCAGCGCTACGAGAAAAAAGCCAAGAAATGATCGCCCTCCTCTCCGCTTGCAGGAGATAATTTTATGACTCCGCAGGATTTGGAAGGCTCTCTTACGCCCCTCGAGGCCAGGCTTGCCGAGATCGGAGACAAACTGTCTGATCCAGAAATCTATTCACGACATGAGGAATCCCGGGAGTTCCTCCGCGAACGACAGAAACTCGAGACACTTTTCCGCAACTATCGCAAGTGGATCAAAGCCCTGAAGGATCTGGACGACAATCACGCCCTTCTCGCAGAAGAGGCCGACGAGGATTTGAGGGAGCTCGTATCGGCAGATATCGGCAAACTTGAGTCCGAGGCCGACTCGCTTGAGAAACTGGTCATCACCTCACTGTTGCCCCCCGACCCGAAGGATTCCGGGGACATCATCGTGGAGATCAAGCCCGCCGCCGGCGGTGAGGAGGCAGCGCTTTTCGCATCCGAGCTTTTCAGGGCATATATGTACTTTGCCGAGAGGCGTTCATGGAAAAAGGATATACTGTCCCTGAACGAAAGTGAGTTGGGAGGCCTGCGCGAGGTCATGTTCTCCCTTTCTGGAGAGGATGTGTTCTCAATGATGAAATACGAGAGCGGCGTGCATAGAGTGCAGCGCGTCCCGACTACCGAGTCGGGGGGGAGGATACACACGTCTACTGTGACCGTGTCGGTGCTTCCTGAGGTCAGCGAGGTTGAGATAAAGATCAGTCCCGAGGATTTGCGCTTTGATGTGTTCCGGTCCTCCGGCCCGGGTGGGCAGTCGGTCAACACAACCGACTCAGCCGTCAGGGTGACACATATACCCACAGGGACAGTGGTCGCCAGCCAGCAGGAGAAGTCGCAGCACAGGAACAAGGAGATAGCGATGCGGATATTGAGGGCCAGGCTTATCGAGAGGCATGAGCAGGAGGAGGCGGCCAAGCATGCCGCGTCGAAAAGGGCACAGGTGGGCAGCGGCGAGCGCAGCGAGAGGATCAGGACCTACAACTTCCCGCAGAACAGGGTT
>CAZANS010000089.1:0-6159 GCA_964486565.1 uncultured Victivallales bacterium | reverse complement strand
GTTACGGACCACAGATATAATGTCTCGGTGCACAACCTCCCGAGGCTTCTGGAGGGAGATTTCGACCAGATACTCGAGCCTATTCTCCAGATCGAGTGCGAACGCAGCCTGGCGGAGCTCAAGGAGGTGAGCAAATGACACAAGATTTCGAGACAGTCGTCGTAGGTTTCCTTGAGGTTAACTGCTACATCGTGCCGGCGGCCACAGATAAGTGCGTTTATATCATTGACCCAGGCGGATCACCGGGCAAAATAGCCGACGCAGCTAAAAAATTCGCATGCAATGACTACAGGATACTACTCACCCACGGCCACATTGACCATATCGGAGGGGTTGCCGAGCTGCACTCCTTGCTGCCCGTGACCAGTGTCTTCATGCATCAGGACGACATGAGCCTGTACAACAGCCGAGCCAACGAGCTGCCCCCGCTAATGTCGGCTCTGAAAAACCCCGTGCAGCCGACAAACAAGTTCGATAGCAAGGACATCGAGCTCATACATGTCCCGGGGCATACCAGAGGATGCGTATGCTACTACATCGAGCCCGCAAAAATACTCTTCTCAGGCGACACCCTTTTCCTCGAGTCGGTAGGCAGGACAGACCTCCCGGGAGGCAATGCAGAGGCCCTCATATCCTCGATCCGAAAAAAATTACTAATACTCCCGGAGGATGTAAAGGTATTCCCTGGACACGGCCCGGCGACCACCATAGGACACGAGAAAAAATCTTAAATCCTAGTTTGATTTTGCCTCCAACCTCGATAATGTACTCTCTGTCCCTGTTATTGAGCATCAGGGATGGAAGACGCGGTTACAGCGATTCCGGGCAAAATAATCAGGAGAACGAAAACTATGAAGTTCAAGAAGGCTTCAGACATCAAGGTGGGCGTGATTGGGTACGGCGGGGCATTCAACATGGGCAAGGCTCATCTGGATCAGATGAAGAAGGCCGGCATGACTCCCGTCGCAGTCGCCGAGATGGACAAGTCCAGGCTCAAGGTCGCAGAGCAGGAGTTCCCCGGGATACAGACCTATGACAGCGTCACAAAGATGCTCCAGAAATCAGATGTCAACCTGATCACAATCATCACCCCGCACGACAGCCATGCCCCGCTGGCTCTGCAATGCCTCAAGGCAGGGAAAAGCGTTGTCTGCGAGAAACCCCTAGCCATCAAGACCTCCGAATGCGACGCCATGATCGCCGAGGCCAAGAAACGCAAGCTCATGCTCAGCACCTACCACAACCGCCACTGGGACGGATGCATACTCCAGGCCGTCCAGAAGGTCGCGAAGGAAAAGATCATAGGCGACATCGTCAGGATAGAGGCACACATGGGAGCCTATGCCGCACCCATGGACTGGTGGCGCTCAAGCAAGAAGATTTCAGGGGGAATAACATACGACTGGGGCGTCCATCTGCTCGAGTACTCTCTCCAGCTCATCAACGACGACCTTGTCGAGGTCTCGGGATTCGCAAAAAAAGGATTCTGGGCCACGAAGTCGAAGTTCGGCACTGACTGCATCGAGGACGAAGGCTTCATCGTGGCAAGATTCAAAAAAGGACAGTGGCTCACTCTCAACATCACAGGCATTGACTCCTTCCCGAAGTCAAACGACCGGGGCTGCCTCGAGATCACTGGCACCACGGGCACATACATCATGGAGCTCGGCGGATACAAGATAGTCAAGGTCGTCAACGGTGAGACCATCGTGACAACAGGCAAAAACCCCGCCTCGGAAGGCGACAAGTACTACCAGAACGTCGCAGACCATATGGTAAAGGGAACCAAACTCGTCATCACTGGCGAATGGTCCAGGATCCCAATACATATCCTCGACCTCGGAAACAAAAGCGCCGCCACTGGAAAAACCCTCAAGCCAAAGTACTCAAAAGGGGCCTGAGAACAAGCCCAAAGCAAGTGCGGAGCCACGGTCGCCTTTCCTGCGATCGCCTGGCTGGAGAAATATTCATTCTTGCCGATGCGTCCTCAGAAGAGGCGGCGAGCCGATCCCGCAGGGATCAAAGCCCGACGAATGTCGGGAGCGAAGCGGCACCCCGAAGGGTTAAATCTCAAAAATCCTTCTAACCAAAAAGGTGAAAGCTAAGTTAGTCTTAAAGCTTTGTATACAAATATGTTAACTGCTATTTTTGAGATTTAACTGCTTCATTCAGGTTGAAGGCTCTTGCCAAAGCCATAGGAGAATATCTCCGACATGGTTGTATCGGTCGGCACATTGCACGGAACCCGATAATTAAAGTGGAGCTCCCGTCATGCGATTGAAGATAACACCTTCGGTTTTGTCCGCAACTTGCCGCACACCAATTAAAATGACTCTTCAGTGCTGTTCTTTTATGCAAGGGTGCTTGCAAAGGGTTCTGAAGCTGATATATTTAAGTGCTTGGGGCGTTGCCAGGCGACGGGAATTTATGTTGTTAAACCGAAAATAAAGGGAGTCGGTCATATGTGCAGGTCATTAGTCAAGGTCGCGATGTATTCTATCCCGGCGCTGTGCGCCGTGAGCTTGTACGGGGAGGAGGCTGCGAAGCCGACAGTTCTTGTGCTGGTCCAGCGCGGCGGGCCGGTGATGTACGTGCTGATAGCGCTTTCCTTCATTGCTCTGTGCCTTGTGTTCTACTACCTCATGAGCCTGAGGGAGAAGGTCATAGCCCCACAGGCATTCATCAGGCAGGCCGAGGAGGCGATTACGGCGAAGGATTTCGAGCTCCTGTCGCGCATATGCCGCGAGAATGACAGCCCTGCGGCGAAGATTGTCTCAGCCGGGACGGATATATTCATCAGGTCCAGCAACAACTACATGATGATCCGCGATGCCGTCGAGGACGAGGGCACCAGGCAGGCGGGAAGGCTGTGGCACAAGATACAGCCGCTGCAGGACATAGCGGTAGTCGCACCTATGGTCGGCCTGCTCGGGACGGTGATAGGGATGATCCACTCATTCATGAGCCTGCACGCCGAGCTGGGCACCCCGCGTCCGACCGTCATAGCCAGCGGGGTCTCGATGGCTCTGGTCACCACAGCCGCTGGACTTGTGATCGGCATCGTGGCAATGATCCTCTACTCGGTATTCCGCGCAAGGATAAACAAGCTCCTCACCGTGCTGGAGAACAACTGCAACCGGATCACAGTGGAGATGATGGTCTCTGAAAGCGGCCCTGCGACTCCCTTCTGAGGCATAACAGACTAGCATATCACCGGAGAATACTCATGAACTTCAGGAAAGACACGCCGACGCAGGGGCCAGGGTTCCAGATGGCGCCGATGATTGACATCATCTTCCTCCTGCTAATATTCTTCATCGCTGCGGCGGTGTACTCGCAGTGGGAGTCCAAGCTGGAGATCAGGGTCCCGACCTCCGAGACCGCGCAGCACAGGCAGCGTTTCCCGGGGGAGGCGATCGTCAACATTGACAAGGAGGGACAGTTCTACCTCAACTCCATCAACTTCACGCCCGAAAGGCTCGCACAGGTCCTGTCACAGCTCGCGAAGACATATCCAGACCAGCCGGTGGTGATCAGAGCCGACAAGGAGACGCACTGCATGCACCTGATACAGTTCCTTGACATCTGCGCCAAGTCCGACATAGCAAACATTTCCTTCGCCACGCTCTCTGCCGACGAGGTTGAGAAAGAACAATAGCACTCCGGAGGGCATCCTAACACGACCTCACCATGCGAGCAAAGGCTTACACCACAAGACTGGCACACGGACTGCGCGGCGCAGTCCTGACGGCTCTGCTGCTGTCTGCTTGCCCCCTGGCCGCCCGGACTATGGGCAGAGAGGTGTCCAATGACCAAAAAAAACTCTACATTGACGACCAGATAAGGTTTGCCGACGGCCTGGCCCAAAGGGGGCATAGGGCTCTGGCCATCGAGGAGTACCAAAGGCTCATCGCACGCTTCCCAGACGACGAATTCGCAGCCGAGGTCTGGATACAACTCGCGGCAGCATACGCAGAAAACGGAGATATCGAGAACGCCAAGAAGACCTTCCAGACCTTTTTCGAGAAATTCCCCGAGTCCAGGATCAGGCATGCGGCGATGCTCCGTCTGGCCCTGGTCCTGGACAGCTCCGGCGGCCCGGAGGACAAGACGAGGGGCCTGGCACTGCTTGAGAAGCTCAAGAACACCCAGACGGCTCCTGAAGGGATACGTGAGGCCACGATATATCATGTGGGTAAAATTCGTTTGAGGGATGGAGACAGGGATGGAGCCGAAAGGGAGTTCCGAAGCATCGTTGGCAAACCGATCAGCGACCCCTTGCACGTGTTCAGGGTCCATGCCGCCATGGAACTTGCTCGGATGCTACCGTTCAACGAGGCGATGCTGCTCCTGACTCCCATGCTTGACTCGCCGGGGGTAGACACTGAGACTCAAAAGTCTCTCCTCTGGCAGCTTGCCGAGCGGTTGTTCACCGAGAAGGATTTCCCCGCGGCCGCAGAGATTTTCGCAAGGATCACCGTCATCTTCCCAGGAACTCCCATAGCCATGAACGCCACATTCCGCCGAATAGAATGCCTGTACAACGGCGGCGACTACACACTCGCCATCTCCGAGGCCGAAAGGGCGCTATCCTCACCCTACACACAGGACTCCGGAGTCAAAGAACGCTTCCTCTACATCAAGGCCCTGTCGCTCAAACAGCTCAAGTCGTTCCCACAGGCAATCAACATACTCCAATCATTCATCAAGATTGACTCCGGAGGCATCTCACCGATCGCCGCACTCGCCGTGCTTCCATATGTCGAATGCCTCATCGCTGAAGGCCGTATGAAGGATGCAGAGCAGGAAGTGCTGCTCAGAGCCTTGAGAAAAGATCTCCCCGACAACACACTGCGGGATATCGTCGTGGTTTTGATCAACGCTTCGGGGGCGGACCCGAAATATATCCAGCTCGTCGAAAGCACACTAAAAAGCCTCACGCCAGGAACCGGGGCATACGACTCGTTGCGCCTCAAGAAGGCCGACTTGATGATGCGCAAAAACGATGCCGAGGCCTCCGCCAAGCTCTATTCCGAGATCGCCTCCGACGGGCTCGAGCAGTCCAGGCCGTCCGCCCTGATGGGGCTTGCCGCCTCACAGATTTCCCTCGGCCACGACAAGGATGCCATCAACACCTATCAAAAAGTCATAAAGGACTTCCCGGGGCACCAGACGGCGCCAGACGCGATGCTGCGGGCGGCAGTCACCCTGTTGCGGGACCCATCAGGATGGGAAGCCGCCGCACAATACCTCGACGCAATAATAGAAAGACACCCCAAGGCTTCGGTTGCGAATTTCGCAAAGTTCTATCAGGCCTTCATGATGTTCGAGGAGAAAAAGTACGCACAGGCTGCGGAGTCCTTCGACAAGATCATTGACCAAGGGGATGCCCCGCAGGGACTAAAGACTGACGCGCTGGTCTACAAGATATGGGCTTTCCTGAAGGGCGGCAAACACGAGGCCGCGCTGGCCGCACTGAAGCCCGAAGCACTCGAGCAGGCACCTCTGCCATTCCTGCTGGAGTTCGCCGAAAACATGATGCCGAACAACCCTGAAATCGCACAGAATGCCCTGCACCAGATCGTCAAACCCGAAAAGAACGCATCCCAAAAGGAACTCCAGAAGGCACAACTCCTCCTGGCCGAGACCAAAATCGCCGCAGGAAAACCCGTGGATGCCATGGAGTCGCTCCGAACAGCGATTGAGATAAACGCCGACCCAAGGACAACATCTCTCGCACAGTACTCCCTCGGGAACATCCTCTTCGAGAGAGGCAAAAAACAAGAGGCCGTGATGCTCTTCGAAAAGTGCCTCGACAACCCAGTCGACAAAAACGCATCAGCAAGGGCAAGGCTGGGACTCGTCAAAATACTCTCAACTGACCCAGAAAGACTCAAAACCGCAAACCGATACGCAATGTCGGTGTTCATACTCTCAGACGACGAGGACATCTGCTCCGAGGCGATGCTGCTGAGCATCAAAATATCCCTCGAGCTGGGAAACAAACAGGAAGCCACCGCCACATGGAAGGAATTCGAAGCAAGGTTCCCCAATAAAGCCGCCTCACAAAACAACGCTGAAATCAAAAAACAAATCACCGAATAATCCTAAGAGCCAATTTCAAAACTCCCCGTGGCCGCGCGGCCTGCCATTTTGGAT
>CAZANS010000088.1:0-8444 GCA_964486565.1 uncultured Victivallales bacterium | reverse complement strand
CCTCGCATCCAAAATGGCAGGCCGCGCGGCCACGGGGAGTTTTGAAATTGGCTCATAGCAACTAATGTGTCTTGAACTCGTTGACTTGTCTATAGAACTGGCTAAGTTAACCGACAAAGAAATCCTTTCTTGATGGGGAACAACTCGGTACTCTCAAGTTAGTAAGCGTTAAGCTCAAGGTTTCATGCCCGGATTTGGTTGCCTTGGCACGTTTGTTGCCCGATGTCCCATATCCATACATGGCGCACAGACATAGGGCAACTCGGCTGAAGTCGTGAATTCCAACGACTACACTGGGGCGCACCTGTTATTTTTCTTGCGTGATGAAGGTTTTGGTGATAGATTGCGGGTCTTGTACAATCTGGGATAGTTTTGATGACAAGGATTTCTGAGATGTTTGGGAAGTGTGTACTGGTGATTTTTCCTTGGGGTTTGTTGTTGAGTGCGCTGTTGGTTTATGCTGGCGGGAAGTACAACCTATGGGTGCGCAAGTTCTGGCATCATGGACCGTTCCGCTGGGGCTTCGGCGAGGGTGAATGGAGGATTTGCGACAAACTTGCCCTCCACGGCCACACGTTTCCACAGTTGCACTGGGGTGCCTGCTGGGGGAAAAACATACTTCGTACCTTCCCTGGTTTTCCTGAACTTTTAATTCACAAGGAGGCACCATGTTACCCCCGCTGACTGACTTCCCCAAGCTCCAATGTCCGTTCATCCGCCAGACCTTCAAGGTCAACCGGGACGACCACCGTCGCCTCGGTCAACGGCTTGGCCTGCGAGACCCCGAGGTGTACTTGGCGGTCGACCAGGTCAATCCCGGCTATGAATGGGTCTTTGACGATCCCGACACCTTTGCCGTCGAGAAACTCAACGGGACCAACGTCAAGCTGCTGACCGAAAAAGGGCGTCTGGTGGCGCTGCAGAACAGGAAGAACGTCATTGACCCGCTACAGATACTTCACGGCAAGGCCTTCATCATCGAGGGTATTTTCCGGTCCATTGCCAAGGATTATGTGAAGGAGGACGGCGAACAGGCGGGAGAGGTGATAGGGCCGAAGCTTCAAGGGAATCCCTACAAGCTTGATTTCCACGAATGGTATCCCTTCGAGAAATCCATCGAGTCGCTGCGGTACAAGTCATTCGAGAAGCACGAGCGCACGTTTGACAACTGGGCTGCCTGGTTCAAGGACTATCTTTTTTCCCTGTATTATCAGAAACGGGCAAGCAAGCTAAAACTCACCGACAAGGTTTTCGCCGAAGGCGTCGTTTTCTACAATTTGCGTCGCAGGGATGAAAGCCAGACTTGGATGGCCAAGCTGCGGCGCGATATGTTCCCGTGGTTTTACGAGGGGATCGCCATCGAGGGATACGACAAGAGGGGCAGCGACAAGCCCGAGGACCAAAAAAAATTTGAATAGTAAAGAGCCAGTTTCAACACTTCCCGTGCCCGCCTGCCTGTGCGTCGCACGCAAGACAGGCGGCGCGTTTTGGCATTTTGTAATGCGATGGCTAGGCACCGTTTTCAGCCGGCTAGGAGCGTCGCATTCTCCCTGCCGCCTCCGGCGTGTGTGAAAGCGGTGCTAAAGCATAAGCACCGCAGTCCAAAGACGGCTGACGCCGTCATTTTCAATCGCATATTCATTCGTTTTGTCGGCTTTTCTGCGCCGAAGGCGCTTTGGAGTGCGCAACTACTTTAGTTGCGCTTTGACTTGATTCCCGCACGAGTGCCAGCCATAAGGTGGCGGTCCTTTATGAAATTAGTATGCGTTCACGGTTCACGATGACGATAACGGGAAACGAGGAGTAGGGTAATACTCCGTCCCTTTTCTTTCTCCTGACACCTAGAACCTGAACAGTGAGCCCATTGTCTTGCCCATGGCCGCGGATGCGACTGCGAGAGTCGCGGCGAGGAAGGCCATAGCCCATACGCCGAAAGCGCATGCGATGTATGAGCCTGGGCCGAGAATCTGAGAGAGCTCGAAAATTGCCCTGGTGATGGGGAAGAACTGGGTTTTTTGTGCGAGGATCAGTGAGTCAGAGACATCGAGCATCGAGAAGCTGAAGGCGAACAAGGCGCCGATGACGAGGTTTGCGGCGACGAGCGGGACGGTGATTTTCCTGAGCACCGCGAAGGGTCCGGCGCCGAGGTTCCTGGCGGCGTCCTCGAGCTCGATGGGAGTCTGCTGCAGCCCTGCCGCTGCGGCTCTGAGCACGTATGGCAGGCGTCGCATGGCGTATGCGGCTATGAGCAGCACGGCGGGGTTTCTGACTGGATCCATGAATTCACGGATCCACTCGTATTTGATGGACATGCTGAGGTATCCGAATGCCAGCACGATGCCGGGCACGGCTATCGGGATCATGGCCATTAGGTCGAACATTTGCCATCCGGGGATTTTCCATCGGGTAGAGATCAGAGCGACAGAGAGTCCGGCGGCAAGGCATAGCAGCATCGCCATCGAAGAGAACTTTAGGCTGTTGATGATCGAGGGCACGACAAGGTGGTGGGAGAGCGCAGCGGAGTAGTATTCCAAGGTGAAGGATGAGGGGAGGATTGTCCCGTACCAGTCGCCAGCGAAGGACATCAGGATCATTCCCATGTGCGGGAGTGCGGCGGCGGCAGTGATGACGATGGATGGCGTGATCGCCAGGATTCCCTTGGACAGGGGAAGTTTTGAGGCCGTAGCCCCTGACATCCCTTTTGCCGTGGTGGTATTCGTGCTTCTTCCGAAGGAGAGTCTGCTGAAGGTGTACATGGTGCATGCGACGGCCAGCAGTATGATGACTAGCGCGTATGGTATCGGGTTGGTCTCAAGCTCGGTGATTCCGTTGAATATCTGCACGGTGGTGACGCGGTTGAATCCCAGCATGAGTGGAGTCCCCAGCTCGGTGAAGCTCCATATGAGCACGATGCTTGCTCCTGCGAAGAATCCCGGCCGGATCATCGGGAGGGTGATGTTGAGGAAGCGGCGGATTCTTCCGCAGCCGAGGTTCCTTGCCGCCTCAGAAAGGCTGGGGTCGAGGTTCGACAGGGCGGCGATGAGGTTGAGGTACATTATGGGGTAGAGGTGCAGGGCCTCGACGACGCACACGGCCCAGAAGCGTCCCTCGCCACCGAGCCAGTCGGGACCCGAGCCGAACTCTACGATCCCAATTGCAGTGAGCAGCGAGTTAAGTGCTCCCAGGCGGCCGAATATCCGCGCGAATCCGATTGCGCCGACAAAGGGAGGGAGTATCATCGGGATCAGCAGCATCGGGGTTACTAGGAATTTGCCGTTGAAGTCGAATGAGTCGTTGATCAACGCCATCGGCAGAGCGATCATAGTGACCAGGGAGGTGGTTACGACGGCGATGGCGAACGAGTTCATTATGCCCTCGTAGTAGATGGGGTTTCTGATGATCTCGATGAGATAGTGTATTTTGAAGCCCTCGGCTACGACCGTGTAGACAGGCAGTACGAGGAAGATTGCGAAGAACGCGATGAGCAGCGAGGGGATGATTATCTTGTGTGGCCTCGGCATTTCAATCCTGTTTTTTTGCGAGATTCGCAGCTTTGACGTACTGTATTCTGAAGAAATCCGCCATCTCGCGCTGTGCGCGTAGAGCTGACAGGGGAGTGTTGCCCTTGGCGTTTGGGTTCAGCGTTGCGGCGATCGAGGATGCGTTTTCGTATTTGAACGGGAGCTTGTCTAGTTCGCGCATGGCTTCGGGGTTGTTTCCCGGCCCGCCGGCGGCGGCGATGGCGTGCCACGCGGCCTGAAGCTCGGGCAGAGGGTCTATCACCATGATCTTGACGAGTGTCCTGATCAGCGAGAAGTAGCGGGCCGTGAGTGAGGGATCGTAGATGAATTCCTTCTCGGGTGAGAATGGATGCTCGTCGGGGTCACTCATGAACTGCCTTTCCTTCTCGGTGTACATGTCCTTTCTTATCGGGAGGCGGCGCAGAGCGTAGGTTCTGGTCCCTCCCGGAGTCCCTTGACGGGAGTTCCATAGACGCTGGCCTTTTTTCGACAGCACGACCTCGATGAATGCTATGGCTGTGTCTCGGTTCGGTGCGCCTCTGAAGAGCATTATCGGGTCGGCGCTGACTGATGACCCGCCGATGGGAGTGACAAACTTAAGCCTAGGGGCTCCATTGTTTTGCTTCTGTGCCCATTCTGCCTCGGTTCGCCCGTAGAAGTCTATGCAGATTCCGGCGGTGGTTTCGCCGACGGCGACATCCCTTGGTATTTTGCTTGCGGAGTCGGTGATGTATCTGGAGTTTGCGCCGATTCTCTTTATCAGGTTGAGTCCCTTGCTCCAGCCTTTATCGAGATTCTGCTCCGTCCTGCCGCCGGCGCCTTGTATAGCCTCGGCCATGGCCTGCTGAATCATCATTTCGAAGCATTTGTTCACCGAGCCGGATTTGGTCGGGTCGGCCACGGCAAGCGAACTCAGGAAGTCCGTGCCCCCGAGATCATCCCATGTCCCGGGATCGGGCATGCCCTTAAGCCGGATCAGATCAATGTTGAAGCATATGCCGAAGGACGATATGCAAGTGCCGTAGTATCTTCCGCCGGGGTCATAGAAGGTTTCCCCGCTGAAGGACTGGGGTATCACGTTGTCTTTGAACCACGCCGGGTGCTTTTGGATGAGCCCCGCGTCGTCGGCATGCCGTTTTTTGGCCTGGATATCCATCTCGTACTGCCCGCCGCCGAAGAAAAGGTCTATGCCTATGCCGATGTTGGACTCGAGGAAAAGTTTTCTCGCCTTTGCCGCATCAGGGCTGATGTCCGGGGAATTGTCCAGCCTATGGTTGTTGAAGCTGTCCTCGATCTCCTTTGTCCAATTCCCTAGGGACGGAGTATTTTCCCAATGCCTTTTGAAGGCTCCCGCGAATCGGTCGTTGACGTACCTGACGATATCCGAGGTTCCGCCCGGCATTCTCCAGTCTATTGACACGGTCCTCCCTGTGGCGAGCAGGTGGTGCTCCTTGAATGCCTCGGTGAACTCGTGCCGGATGGCCTCGTTGTGCGGGGTGATGATCACCAGAGTGTCGTGTGCTTGCGGTGCGTCTGATTTTTGCTGGCGCGGGGACAATACGACAGGCAGTGCCACGATCGCGGCTAGAGGCAGGAAGGCGGCGGCAAGGAGTTTGAACAGCCTCATAGAGCCACCATGTTTTCCGGGCTTGCCTCAAGGAAATATTGTTTGCCGACCTCCCTGATCCCGGGCTCCTGTTCGAACACGACGAGGTTGATGCCTGAGGATGTGAAGTTCCACTGGGCGTATTCGCCGAGGAATACGGTGTCGGACAGCTTGGCAGGTATGGAAGAGGGTGTTCGATTGTCAGAGATTCGGAAGCTTTCCGGTCGCACGAGCAAGGTGGCTGGGGCACCCGGTGCGAACTTCGCAGGGTCAGAGGCCATGCCCCGTATGGTGCCTAGCGCGGTATCCGCGACAATGATCTCGCCCTCTTTGGATATGATTGTGGCCGGTATGAAGTTGGCCTCGCCGATGAATCCGGCGACGAATACGCTGGCTGGGCGGCGGTAGATGTCCTTGGGCGTGCCGACCTGATGGAGTATCCCCTGGTGCAGCACGGCCATCCTGTCGGCCATGGCGAGAGCCTCCTTCTGGTCATGCGTGACGTAGATGGATGTCAGGCCGGCGTTTTTGCACAGTGCCCTGATCTCTTTGCGCATGGAAATCCTGAGCTTTGCGTCGAGGTTTGACAACGGCTCGTCGAGGAGCAGTATCCTCGGGCGCACCACGACGGCTCTGGCGAGTGCTACGCGCTGCTGCTGCCCGCCTGATATCTCTGCCGGATGCCGCCGGGCGTACTGGAGCATACCTACCATATCAAGGGCTTCGTTCGCCTTCTTCAAGGCCTCCGGTTTCGGGACTTTTCGTATGGTGAGCCCGAACACCACGTTCTCGACGAGGGTGAGGTGCGGCCATAGTGCGTAGTTTTGGAAAACCATCGCTGCCTCCCTTTTCTCGGTCGGCCGCCTAGTTACGTCCTGGCCGTTGAACAGCACCTTGCCGGAGGATGGGGCGATCAGGCCGGCGATGATCCTGAGCAGCGTTGACTTCCCGCATCCGCTGGGTCCCAGCAGGAAAAAAAATTCCCCGGCAGAGATTTCAAGACTGATCGAGTCGAGTACCCTCTCGCCGGCGGACTTATACGACTTCGATATCTCAGACAGCGTCACGTTGGTCATATATGAGAACCTTTTAAGTTTTTTTGTCTGCGTCGCCACCTAAAATCACAGGACTACGCCAATACTTGTGTTATTTTGCGGGCTTATTCGGTCCTGCCTTTGTCTTTTTCCTCACGGTTATCGTGTTGTTGAAGAGATTGGCGTTGGGGATCAGGTATCTGTTGTCATCCAGGTTGAGGATTGAATATCTGAGGTTGATCTCAGAGACGGTGCCCTCGAAGCCTGCCACGACGATCTGGTCTCCGATTTTAAATGGCTGGTAGAGTATGATGAGTATTCCGGAGAGCAGGTTTGAGAGCGCGTCACGCAGAGCGAACCCAAGAGCGAACCCAGATAGGCCCAGACCCGCGATCAGAGCGGAGACGTTGACCCCGAGCGTCCCCAGTGCGCTTATTATCCCGATGACCAGAATCGTGGTGCCCCCGGTGTTCGCCAGCAGCCTGGATATCTCCATCTTCTGCCCGGAAAGCTTGTTCCTCGAGGCAACTGCAATGATGGTCTTGCGTATAACAAAGGAAGCCAGCAGCGTACAGAGCAGGATCAAAAGCGACGTGGAGATCCTGGGATAGAACTCCAGCAGCCTCGCCATCGCCTTTTCTGCCAATATGCCTACGATATTTTCCATGCCCATGTTCCTGTTCGATGTTTGTCTTTTGGGAATATAGGCCTCCATGCCAGGAAATGCCAGCACGATTAATAAATCCTGAAACATCCCGCCATTGCCGCTGTGTGTCGCGAGAAATGGACCACAAAGATGGGACTGGGGCTTGAAATTCCACTCCGGGCCTATTCTTTTAAGTTGTAGTGGTACTTTAGTCCTACAATATCAATGCTCAGGAGAGTTCAAATGCCTAAGACACCGGATGGCACGCTGGAAGTCGGCGCCAATATCCACGGCTTCGCAGTGGTTAACGCCACGGCAGTCGAAGAGATGTATATGCTGGTCTACGAGCTGGAGCATAAAGCTTCCGGCGCCAAGCTGTTGCATTTTTATTGCGACGACAGCGAGAACATGTTTTCGATCAACTTACCGACCCCTCCGCTGGATGATACGGGTCTACCGCATATAATGGAGCATTCGGTACTAAGCGGCTCGCGGCGGTTCCCTGTCCGGGATCCGTTCTTCGAGATGTGCAAGATGAGCATGGCAACCTTCATCAACGCCATGACTGGCACCGACTGCACGTATTATCCGGTATGCAGCAATGTCAAACGCGATCTGTTTAACCTGGCGGAGGTGTATTTCGACGCGGTCTTCCATCCCTTGCTCTCCCGGGACACGTTTGACCGCGAGGCTTACCACCTGCAACCGTCCCCGGTCGGCGGGGCGGATAGTAAATTTATCTTCAACGGCGTGGTTTACAACGAGATGCGGGCGGCTTTCTCGGTGCCGGAAACCCGCTTGCAACGCCTGGCCGCGCAACGGCTGTTCCCGGACACCTGCTATGGCCGCGAGTCCGGCGGCGACCCGGCGGCGATTCCCGACTTGACCTACGAGGACTTTCTGGAGTTCCACAGGCACTGGTACCACCCATCGAACGCCAGGTTTGTTTGCTATGGGGATATTCCAACCAGCGAGCACTTGAGCTTTCTGGGGACAAGGCTGACGGACTTCAAACGCCGTCAGGTCGAGCCTCGGTTCGGAAGGCAGCAACCTTGGAGCGAACCATTGGAGCTTGCCGAGACCTACGATATCGGCGAAGGCAACGATGCCTCCGCCACCTTCATCCAAATGAACTGGCTGGCTCCGGGCCCCCTGGAAGTCGAGGAATCGCTTTATATGGAGATACTTGGGCAAATATTGCTCGGCGATGCCGCCGCCCCCTTGCGCAAGGCGATTGTCGGTAGCGGCCTCGGACAGGATTTGTTGCATTCTGGGGCGGCCAGCATCGGACTTGAGGGCATGTTCCAGGTCGGCATCCGCGGCAGCGAACCCGAGCGGCTCGGGGCATTCCAGGAACTGGTGTTGGATACTCTACGACGCGTCGTTGACGATGGTATCCCGAAAAGCCTTGTGGAAAGTGCTTTCCGCCGTTATATCCACCAAGTCCGCGCCGTGCAGCGATGCCAGCCACTGAACGTCGCCTCGCGGGCGTTGGCGACCTGGATATACGGAGGCGACCCATTGGTTTATCTGGCTTTCGAAGATACTTTGGAACAATCCCGGAAAAATTGCCTGGACAATCCGAAGATTCTGCTTAACATGATTACCAGCCAATTACTTGACAACCAACATCGGCT
>CAZANS010000087.1:0-8463 GCA_964486565.1 uncultured Victivallales bacterium | reverse complement strand
TGGCCGCGCGGCTTGCCATTTTGGATGCGAGGCCACACCGATGCGGAAGTGGGCAACTGAAAGTAAAATTGCAAATTCAAGTTTGAGGAGTAAAGTACGCACGGTCTCGAGAATTGTAACTTATGCTTGGAGGAGATATGTCAAGATCCGCTTTAGGGTTGCTGTGCTTGTCCGCATTTTCCGTTCTGCTCTACGGTTGCATCAGCGCGGAGGGCTCATATACCTCCGACGCAAAATTCACGCACAACGTGATCGGCCCACTTCAGAAAAAAGCCGCCGCCTACGAAGGGGTATACAGAAACCCGGTGATAATCGTACACGGCTTCCTTGGATCCAACTTGAAAGACAATGCCACAGGCAAGAATATATGGGGACGATTCAGCACCGAGGACGGGTTCAGAGTCTCCCCCGAGAAGATGCGCGCCCTTAGCTACCCGATGCAGAAAAACACCCCTCTGAAGGACATCACAGACAGGACGATGCCAGACGGGATGCTTGACACAGTGGAGGTCAGGTTCCTCGGCATCACCTTCCGCGAGAACGCATACATCAATCTTGTTGACAGCCTCAACGCTGGGGGGTTTCAGCCAGAGGGACGCGAGCTAGGCCAAGGCAAGAGTTTCTACAACCTCTTCCAGTTCGCCTACGACTGGAGGCGCGACCTACAGGAGAACGCCTCAAACCTGCATGACTACATCCTGACGAAAAGAAATTACATCCAGTCCCAGTACGAGGCTCTATACGGCCTGAAGGACTACGATGTCCAATTCGACCTGATAGGCCACTCGATGGGGGGGCTTGTGTCGAGGTACTACCTTCAATACGGCACAGCGGATCTGCCGGAGGAAGGGCAGGAGCCGAATGTGACTTGGGCAGGCAGCAAGCACGTTGACCGGCTGATCATACTCGGCACCCCGAATGCAGGATACCTGGACACCCTTATCGAGATGCAGAAAGGCATGTCCACGCCGCCCTTCCCTTCGGCAATGATCTCGACTTGGCCTACCTACTACCAGATGCTTCCAGATCCATCCACCAAATCCGTAGTCCTGGCCAGCGACAACTCCAAGCCTGTCGACATCTACGATTTCCAGACATGGCTGAAGTTCAAGTGGGGGCTGGCAAGCCCGGATCAGGAAAAGGTCTACCAGACCCTGCTGCCTGACGTGGAGGACCCCGTCGAGCGCAGAATCATCGCGTTCGACCACCTCAAGAAATGCCTCGACCGAGCGAGAAGATTCAAAAAAACCATGAGCGTCCCAGCCACCCCCCCCCCAGACGTAAAGCTCTATCTCGTTTTGGGCAACGCCGTGAGGACCAGCAGAAAAGCCGAGGTGGACGACAAGACCGGCGCGCTGAGAGTCATCGAGCACGGACCCGGAGACGGAAAGGTGCTCGAGTCAAGCGCCATGTTCGACGAACGCGAGGGGCTGGAGACATGGGTGCCATTCTTCTTCAGCCCCATTGCGTGGGACAGCATCACACAGCTCAGGGCCGCTCACATGGGCATAACCACCGACCCGGGATTCAAGGACAACATCCTCTTCCTCCTCTGCTCGGTGCCAACCGAAAGATACAAGGGAATCATAAAGAACTACAGGGCAAATAAGTAGACCGCCTACTTCCCAGCGCCGGTGTGATGAAGCCAGTTGGAGCCGACGTACTCCTTGATGTCCCCGTTCACATAGAGCACGATGCCGTAGTCATCGTGCACACCGGGCTTGGTCCACAGAATGGGCAGCCCACCATCCGAGAACTCGCTGTATCCGCCTTTGTAGACGTAGTCGCAATTCTCATCGGCTACTGGTTTCCCGGGTTCCGCGGCAAGCCTTCCCGAAGCCGGGCTGACAAAAACCTGCGGCACCTCAAGGAAACCTCGGGCGCGAAGCATGTCCAGCCCTTCCGCCCCGTCCTTCTCGGGATATTTACCCTTAAAGACGTTCGCATACATATTGAGTCCCACCGATATCTGCCTGATGTTGTTAAAACAGCCCTTCCGATGCCTCTCAGCAACATCAGGGGCGACTGCAGGCCTGTCAGCAACGGACTCAACCGGAGCCACGGCTGGCTCCTTTTCCCTTTCCGGCTCCGGGACTGCGGGAGGAGCTTCATCCAAAGACTTAGCGGCAGGAGTATCCTGAACAACAGCTACAGGGACGACTTCAGGCTCGTCCCCGTCCAGTCCCGAGCCTTGGCTCATCATCACAAAAACAACAACACCGATAAAGCAGAAAACAAAAACAGCAAGGGTGATGAAAAGCTTCTTGCTGGAGCCCGCCGCCGGGTCGGACGAAGCAGCAGCGCAGGCGTCGGACGGGCCGGATGGAACTCGATTCTTTTTAGAATCCACAGGTGCGGACAAAACTTCAACTGCCGCCGAAATCCCGTCTGCCTCCGGCACGGACACAGGTGCCTTCAACGCCGACATCGTGATCGCCTGCATCTTGTAGCTCCTCGCACCCGAACTCACCGCCTTGACCTTCTGCAACGAAGAAGGCTGACGACCATGCAGCAGCGCATCAAGATCCTCGACCAGCCTCCTGAAGCTCTCGTAGCGACGCGACGCATCCTTCTCGAGCATTTTGTCCAGCACCGACGAGCACTCCAAGCTTATCTCCTTGCTCCGGGTCTGTATGCCAGGATGCCTGGCTGACACCTGGCTCTGCAAGATCTCGACTCGCGACCCTCCCGAGAACGGCGGGGCACCGCAGAGCAACTGGTAGAATACAATCCCGAGACAATACATGTCCGACCGGAAGTCCAGATCCTCACCCCTTGCCTGCTCAGGGCTCATATACACCGGATCCCCTATCGTAAAACCATCCAGCGTAAGCTTGCTGTCCTGAATCAATGACTTCGCCAGATCAAAATCCGTCAGCATCGGCACATTCCCCTTGGCTATCAGAATGGTGTCAGGGCATACATTCCTGTGCACTATGCGCAACTCACACCATGCATAGTCAAGCGCCTCAGCAAGAGACTTCAGGAGCTTTATGCTCTCCTTCTCGTCAAGACTCCCGCGATGCTCCAGATACTCCTCAAGCAGATAACCCTTCTCGTAGCCCGTGACTATGTACTTGAACCCGTCTGACTCGCCCGCGTCAAGCACCGGGAGAATATTGCCGTGACGTAGCTTCTTGGCAAGCTCTGCACCCTGCAAAAAACGGGCGGTCATCTCCTCGTCCGGAACCAGAGAAAATGGCAAAATCCTGACCAGCACCTCTGTGCCCACGGCGACATCGTTCGCCAGATAGACAGCAGTACCCAAAGCACCCTTCCCCAACTTCCTATCCACTGAATATCTGCCGCCTAGCTTGAAATCCCTGCACAATTCTTCCAATGCCGTCTCCTGTTTGAATCTTGCCGAACCTACATCATGAACGAATTTAGCCCGCCAATGTGAATTTTCAAGACCTGCATCAAAACTGAAATGCTGACATTTCACTTGAAACTTGCATCCCGAAAATTTGAATACTCAAAATACTGATATAGATTACGCACTTTATGCCTGAGCACGACCTCAGAAACGCATGCAAAGCACCAGAAGGCATTTTTTAAAATCATGAGAGGTAAAAGATGAGAAGCGAGATCATAACGCAGGGGATAGAGCGCGCTCCGCACAGATCGCTGATGTACGCCACAGGGGTCAAGCGCGAGGAGATCGGCAGACCATTCGTGGCTGTCTGCAATTCCTACACCAATATCGTCCCCGGCCACTGCCACCTCGACAGGGTCGGAAAAATGATCTGCGAGGAGATCAGAAAGGCCGGAGGAGTGCCATTCGAGTTCAACACCATTGCAATATGCGACGGGATAGCAATGGGCCACTACGGGATGAAGTTCTCTCTGCCAAGCCGGGAGCTGATAGCCGACTGCGTCGAGTCAATGCTCATGGCACACCCCTTCGACTCAATGATCTGCATACCCAACTGCGACAAGATCATTCCCGGGATGCTCATGGCAACCATGCGCCTCAACATCCCCACGGTCTTCGCATCCGGCGGACCCATGGCAGCAGGCAAAAAAACCGACGGTTCCCCATGCGACCTTATTTCAGTATTCGAGGGCGTCGCAAAAGTCAAGGCAGGATCAATCTCCGAAGCCGAGCTCGAAGCCCTCGAGATGGCAAGCTGCCCAGGGCACGGATCCTGCTCGGGCATGTTCACCGCTAACAGCATGAACTGCCTCACCGAGGCTCTCGGACTGGCTCTCCCGGGCAACGGGACAATCATCGCCACAGACCCCGAACGCGAAAACCTATGGAGAGCCGCAGCCAGAACCGCAGTGACACTCGCAAAGGAGGGCGGCCCGCTGCCTAAAGACATCGTCACGGAGAAAGCATTCACCAACGCCCTCGTCCTCGACATGGCCATGGGCGGCAGCACAAACACCATCCTCCATACACTCGCCATCGCAAACGAGGCAAGGGTCAAACTCGACCTGCGCAAGATTGACGAGATCAGCTCCATGACCCCGAACATATGCAAGGTCTCTCCCTCCAGCGACTTCCACATCGAGGACGTTGATGCCGGCGGCGGCATCGCGGCAATAATGAAGGAAATAGCCAAGGCCGGCCTGCTCGACCCAACCGCATTGACTGTATCAGGGAAGACCATCGCCGACATCATCGAATCTGCTCCATGCCCTGACGGGGCGGTCATAAGGACCGTCGAAAAACCATACAGCAAGGACGGCGGCCTGGCCATACTGTTCGGCAACCTCGCACAGAACGGCTCCGTGGTCAAAACCGCCGGGGTGTCGCCATCAATGATGAAACATCGGGGCCCAGCAGTCATATTCGAGAGCCAAGAGGACGCATGCATGGGGATTCTCGACAAAAAAGTCAAGAAGGGCGATGTCGTCGTCATCCGCTACGAAGGGCCAAAGGGAGGACCAGGCATGCAGGAGATGCTAGCCCCTACAAGCTACATAATGGGACAGGGGCTCGGCGAGCATGTCGCCCTGATCACTGACGGCCGTTTCAGCGGCGGAACGCACGGGGCATGCATCGGGCACGTCAGCCCAGAGGCGGCGGCCGGAGGCAATATCGCCCTTATCGAGGAGGGCGACATGATATCCATAGACATCCCCGGCAGGAGCATAACTCTCGAGGTCGGACAGGAGACTCTGGAAAGTCGCGCATCTAGGCTTAACCCGCCGAAAAAACCCGCGCTCACCGGATGGCTGAAGCGCTATGCCGCGATGGCAACCAGCGCCGACACAGGCGCCATCCTGTCAATCAACTGAACAGGAGCACTCAAGATTGCTGAAAAAAATCAAAAAAAAACTGCCGTCACGCATGAAGGTGGATCTCCACGTCCACTCAAGCAACCGCTCGCTTTGCGGCAACGCAGACGAGGAGGAGATCATACAGACCGCCATATCACAAGGGCTTGACGCAATAGCCTTCACTGACCACAACGTTTTGGTCCCAGACACCAGACTGATCGAGCTGAACATAAAATACGCCCCATTCTCGATCATCGCAGGCATCGAGGTCAGCATCGGGATGGAGCATGTCGTCGTCCTAGGAATTCACGACAAGGGCCTCGAGAAAAACGACTGGGAATACCCAAAGCTCCATGCCTTCTGCAGGAAAAACCAAGGATTCATCTTCCTCGCACACCCATTCAGATTCAACCCGCAGATAGAAATAGATGTCAACGCCTACCCCCCGGATGCCCTGGAGATCTATTCCACAAACACCCCGCCACACGTCAAGCCGATGATTGACATCCTCGCGGCAAAGCTGCAAATCACGAAGCTCAGCAACTCAGACGCGCACAGGACTGAATTCATCGGAAAGTACTACAACATCCTCGACTCCCATCCGCACACAGAAAGCAAAATGTTCTCACTACTGCGGAAAGGCAAGTTTACACGCGCCGCCCTGGACAGAGGGTTTTGACTTTTAACAAAAACAGTGCATATTCTTTACACAGACGCGCTTCACACACGCTTTTATATATTTGTCTCGGTAGTTTCAACAACTCGGAGTAGGCTATGGTTGCTGTTATTCTGATCCTCCTCATCGGGGCCCTGCTCTTCCCCGCTGTAGTCGTGGCAATAATCTACAACTCTTTCATCTACAAGCGCAACCTCGCCAGAAACGTCTTCTCCACAATTGACGTGCTGCTCAAAAAACGCTTCGATCTGGTCCCGAACCTCGTCGAGACAGTCAGGGGCTACTCAAAACACGAGCAGGCTGTCTTCACCAGGATAACCGAGTTGAGAAACCTTAACTCCTCATCAAACCTCAGCGACGACGAGAAGATCCGAATGGACTCCGAGGTCCGCGGGGAAATCCAAAGGATCATGGCTGTCGTCGAAAACTATCCGGAGCTCAAGGCCGACAAGCAATACCTCAACCTACAGCACAACCTCACCGAGATAGAAGACCAGATATCCGCCGCCAGAAGGGCTTACAACGCCGCCGTAACAGACTTCAACAACTCATGCGAGATGTTCCCATTCAACATCCTCGCATCTCTATTCGGATTCAAACAAAAACAGCTCTTCAAGATAGACCACTCCCAAAGAGCCAATGTGAATGTAAACCTGAATGCCTAACAACAAAAAAACAGTCATCGAGGTTCAGAACCTCTCTGTCGGATATGACGGCAAAGTCATGCTGAAGGACTTGTCATTCTCTGTCCGTGAAAGCGAGATCTTCGTCATCCTGGGCGGCTCGGGATGCGGGAAAAGCACCCTGCTCAAGCACATGATCGGCCTCTACGAGCCAATCGGAGGCGACATCAGGATCAAAGGACGCAGCATTGTCGAATCCACAGAGGACGAGAAAGACGAGATATTGAAGCACTTCGGCGTGCTCTATCAATCATCTGCCCTATTCAGCTCGCTTACCCTGGCGGAGAATATCGCCATGCCGCTCAAGGAGTTCACTTCGCTCTCCAACGAAGTTATCTCCGCCATGGCATCCGTGAAGCTGAGCCTCGTAGGGCTCGACGGCTACGAGAACTTCAGCCCTTCCGAGATCAGCGGAGGAATGAAAAAACGCGCCGGACTCGCAAGGGCAATGGCTCTCGACCCCGAAATCCTATTCTTCGACGAGCCATCCGCAGGCCTGGACCCAATATCCTCCGCAGACCTCGACAAACTAATACTTGAGCTCAGAAGCAAATACGGGACATCAATGGTCATAGTCACCCACGAGCTCGACAGCATCTTCGCGATAGCGGACAGGGTCATCATCCTCGACAAAAAAAATATGGGAATCATAGACGAAGGCGATCCGAGAGACATGAGGAAAAACTCTTCAAACCCTTGGGTCAGAAAGTTCTTGAACAGATCAGACTTGAAGGAATAAAAAAATGAGCAACTCAGGCAACAAATACAAAGTCGGCATGCTGGTATTCTTCTCCTTCATAGCCCTTCTGGCAAGCCTGCTCTCTCTGGGCGTCACAAAGTACTTCAGAAAAACCTTCGAGTTCATGACCGTAGTCAACTCATCTGTACAAGGGCTCGAGAAAGGCGCAAAGGTCAAGTTCAAGGGTGTCGCGATCGGCAGCGTCAGAAGCATAAAGATAGACTCCAACAGCGAACGCAACAACATTTTCATTTTCATGGAGTTCGACCCGAAGGCCTACATCGAGAGCTCCGCACCATACTCCCTCGAGGACGACGAACACCCCGACCCCGAGATGATATTTCGGAAAATTCTCGCACAATTCGTGGAAAAGGGCCTCAGATGCCAGCTACAATATCTGGGCATCACTGGGAACCAGTACATCGAGATATCATATTTCGACCCCGTGACACACCCTGCCAAAGAAATCAAGCTCTTCCCGGGGCACCCCCCCTACCTGCCCTCCATCGAGAGCGCCTCAGTCACAAACATAATCAAGGAAGCCCAAGAGGCTGTGACAAAAATCGCCAAGATTGACTTCGAGAAGATTTCCGCACAGATAGACGAATTCCTCACCTCCGCAAACAAACTCGTCAAAGACAAGGACACCATCGAGACAATGAAAGACCTCAGGGAGATCAGCGCGAACCTCAAGCTGCTCACCTCCCGACTCAACCGAGCACTGGACGAGAAAAGGATGTCCGAAATATCAGAAAAACTCGACGGCACAATCTCAAACATAAACCAGATGGCCATATCCACAAGAGCACTCGTCGAGTACCTCGAGAAAAACCCCGAATCAATCATCCGTGGGAAATCAGACAAACCCGTCGTGGCTCCAAAGTGACACCAAAAACATGCCAACCTATACATCATTAATCCAAGAGCCAGTTTCAAAACTCCGCGTGAACCGCGTTGGGAGCGCAGGCGCGGCATCGGCCGCGACAGCCATCTCTATATCGTTCGACACAGGCTATAAACTCCTGCCAGCAGGCATTTTCTTCCTCATAAATCCAGTGGACTCTTCAACGGCTTCACTTCGCTCACTATGCAATGCGTGTAGATCATCGTCGTGCGCACATCGCTGTGCCCAAGCA